>NZ_JBEPDB010000032.1:0-82751 GCF_040300025.1 Dactylosporangium sp. NPDC000555
GCCGAGATCGCTCATACCGTGCTGTTCCTCGTCTCCGCCGCGGGGGACTACTACGTGGGCGCGACGCTCAGCCCCAACGGCGGCGTGGTCATGTGCCGGGCTCGTCCGGGCGGCGGTGGCGGCGTTCGGGCGGCTCGACCTCGTCGTCAACAACGCCGGCGGCTCCCCGCCCGCGCCGGCGGCGACGGCGTCACCCAACCTCGTCACCGCGGTCGTGCGGCTCAACCTGCTGGCGCCGTTCTTCGTCGCCCAGGCCGCCAACGCCGTCATGCAGGACCAGCCCGGTGGCGGGCTCATCGTCAACATCGGCAGCGTCTCCGCGCTGCGCCCGGCGCCCGGCACCGCGGCCTACGCGGCGGCGAAGGGCGGCCTGGAGGTGCTCACCCGGGCCCTGGCCCTGGAGTGGGCGCCGAAGGTGCGGGTCAACACGGTGACGGCCGGGGCGGTGCGCACCGACGACAACGCGGCGCACTACGGCGACGAGGCCGCCCTGGCCGCGGTCGCCGCCACGGTGCCGCTGGGCCGCCTGGCCACGCCGGAGGACATCGCCGACGCCGTGCTGCTGCTGGCCTCGCCCCTGGCCGCGTACCTCTCCGGCGCGTCGCTGGTGGTCGACGGCGGCGGGCAGCTGCCGCGGTACTCCGAGACGGCCCGCCCCCATGGCGAACCTCAGGCCGGGTAGCCGCCGCCGGCGAAATCCTGCCGGATGGCCGGTGCATAACCAAGCAAGCGTTTGGTAGAGTACCGGCCGTGGAGCTGAAACTCGGAGTCATGCCGAGCAACGGCGGCGCCGACCCCGCAACGATCGCGAGGTTCGTGCGGCTGCTGGAGGAGCTCGGCTGCGAGTCGGTCTGGGCCGTCGAGCACGTGGTCGTGCCGGACGAGTACAACAGTTCGTATCCGTACGACCCGAGCGGCCGGATGAGCCTCGGCCCGCACGACGACATCCCGGATCCGCTGCACTGGCTGACCTTCGCCGCCGCGCACACCACGACGCTGCGGCTCGGCACCGCGATGCTCATCCTGCCCGAGCACAACCCGGTGGACCTGGCCAAGCGCCTCGCCACGGTCGACGTGCTCAGCGGGGGCCGGCTGCTGGCCGGCATCGGCGTCGGCTGGCTGCGCGAGGAGTACGACGCGCTCGGGGTGCCCTTCGCCGAGCGCGGCGCCCGCGCCGACGAGTACCTCGAGGCGATGCGGGAACTGTGGACGGGCGCGCCGGCGCGGTACGAGGGCCGGTTCGTGTCGTTCGGTGCGGTGCACAGCCGCCCCCGCCCGGTCCGCGGCACCGTCCCGATCGTCGTCGGCGGGCACAGCCGGGCGGCGGTACGCCGCGCCGCCCGCTACGGCGCCGGCTGGTACCCGCTCGGCGTGGACGGCGACGCCTTCGCCGAGCTGTGCGCCGCGCTGCGCGACGAGTGCCGCGCCGCCGGCCGCGACCCCGGCGACGTCGAGATCACGATGCGCGCACCGGGCAAGCGCGGCGAGCTGGAGACCCTGCGGGCGCTCGGCGTCGCACGGGTCGTCATCCGAGCCGACCCGAACGATCCGGCCGGGGTGCGGGACAAGGTACGTCGCTACCAGCGGGAGGTCCTGGGGGCATGAGCGGTACGGAGCGGAGCGGCGCCTGGTCTGGGTCGATCAGCGCGAAGCCTCACCGAGCCAGACTGGGCGGAGTGGCCGCTCATCAGGGGCACAGGTTCATCTCGTGCCGCTGCCGGAGCGAAGCGGAGGTATCGGCATGAGAACGGTTGTCGTCACCGGGGCGGGGCAGGGGCTCGGCCGCGCGCACGCGCTGGCCTTCGCCGCGGCCGGGCATCACGTGGTCCTCAACGACCTCGACGCCGGGCGGCTCGACGCGGTCGCCGCCGAGTGCGCCACCGCCGGCGGGAAGGCGCTCGCCGCACCCGGCGACATCGCCGACTGGGACTTCGCCGCCGCGCTCGTCGAGCGGGCGGTCGCCGAGACCGGCCGGCTGGACGCGCTCGTCAACAACGCCGGCCTGGCCCGCGACCGGATGCTCACCAACGTCTCCGAGGCCGAGTGGGACGACGTGGTGCGGGTGAACCTCAAGGGGCACTTCGCGCCGCTGCGGCACGCGGCCGCGCACTGGAAGGCCCTCGCCAAGGCCGGCACCCCCGCCGCCGCCCGGGTCGTCAACACCACGTCCGGCGCCGGGCTGCTCGGCAGCGTCGGGCAGGTCAACTACAGCGCCGCCAAGGCCGCCGTCGCCGCGCTGACCCAGGTCGCCGCCGTCGAGCTGGCCCGCTACGGCGTCACCGTCAACGCGATCGCGCCCAGCGCCCGCACCTCGATGACCGAGCAGGTCTTCGCCGACGCGATGCGCGCGCCCGAGGCCGGCTTCGACGCGATGGCGCCGGAGAACGTCTCGCCCCTCGTCGTGTGGCTCGCCTCCGCGGAGGCCGGCTTCGTCACCGGCCGCGTGTTCGAGGTCTCCGGCGGCAGCGTGAGCGTCGCCGACGGCTGGCAGCACGGCCCCGCCGTCGACGCCGCGCGCCGCTGGGACCCGGCCGAGCTGGGCCCCGTGGTCCGCGACCTGCTCGCCCGCGCACCGCATCCGGCGGCCGTGTATGGCGCCTGAGGCCCTCGCTCCCGGCTTCCGCGACGAGGTTCGTTCGTGGCTTGCCGAGCATCTCACCGGCGAGTTCGCACCCCTCGTCGGCACCGGCGGCCCCGGCCGCGAACACGAGCACATCGAGCTGCGCGGCCGCTGGGAGCACGAGCTCGGCGCCGGCGGCTGGATCGGCCTGGGCTGGCCGCGACCGTACGGCCGCGGCGCGAGCATCGCCGAGCAGGTCGTCTTCTTCGAGGAGTACGCCCGCGCCGGCGGGCCCGGCCGGCTCAGCCACGTCGGCGAGTACCTGCTCGCGCCCACGCTCATCGCGCACGGCACCGAGGAGCAGAAGGCCCGGTTCCTGCCGCCGATCGCGCGCGCCGAGGAGCTGTGGTGCCAGGGCTACTCCGAACCGGACGCCGGCTCCGACCTGGCCGGCGTGCAGACCCGGGCGGTCCTCGAGGGCGATGAGTGGCGGGTCACCGGGCAGAAGGTGTGGACGTCGCTCGCGCACGTCGCCGACTGGTGCTTCGTGCTCGCCCGCACCGGCGAAGGTGCGCGCAAGGCGGGGCTGTCGTACCTGCTCGTGCCCATGGACCAGCCCGGCGTGCAGGTCCGGCCGATCGTGCAGCTGACCGGCACCTCGGAGTTCAACGAGGTCTTCTTCGACGCCGCGGCCACCGCCGCCGGCAACGTCGTCGGCGCGCCCGGCGACGGCTGGCGCGTGGCCACCAGCACCCTCGCCTTCGAGCGCGGCGTGGCGACGCTGGGCCAGCAGCTCGGCTTCGCCCGCGAGCTGGAGTCCATCGTGGACCGGGCCCGGGCCAACGGTACCTTCGCCGATCCGCTCGTCGCGGACCGGATCGTCACCGCCTGGGCCGGCCTGCAGGGGCTGCGCCACCACGCGCTGCGCACGCTGTCGGCCACCGACCCGGACCCGGCCGCGGCGTCGGTCGCGAAGCTGCTCTGGGCGAACTGGCACCAGGCGCTCGGCGAGCTGGCGATGGCCGTCGACGGCCCGGCCGCGACGCTGCTGCGCGAGGAGCCCTACGAGCTGACCGACGCGCAGCGGCTGTTCCTGTTCACCCGCGCCGACACCATCTACGGCGGTTCCAACGAGATCCAGCGCAACATCATCGCCGAGGCGCTGCTCGGCCGCGTCCGACGCTAGGAGTGTCCACAGTGGAGTTCGAACCCGAGCAGGTCGCCCTGCGCGACTCGGTCCGCGAGTTCCTGGCCTCCCCCGGGTACAGCTGGGCCCGGCTGACCGGCGAGCTCGGTCTCACCGCCCTGGCCGTCCCGGAGGAGCACGGCGGCTTCGGCGCGACCGCGGTCGAGGCCGGCATCGTCCTGGAGGAGGCCGGCGCGGCGCTGCTGTCCGCCCCGCTGCTGTCGACCACCGCCGCCGCCCTATCGCTGGACCCGGCGATGCCGGCCGCCGCCGAGCTCCTGCCGGCGCTGGCCGCCGGCACCACGGTCGGCGCCCTCGCTCTCGGCGGCGCCGTCGACGCGATGCCGGCCGGCGACAGCCACATCTTGGACGGCCGCGTCGAGCACGTGCTGGACGGCGATCTGGCCGACGTGTTCGTCGTCGAGGCCGGCGGCGACCTCTACCTGACCGACGCCCCGGTCGTGCGGCCGACGCCGACCCTGGACCTGACCCGCGGCCAGGCCACCCTGATCCTGACCGGCACCCCGGCCCGCCTCGTCGCACGCGGCGGCGCGGCGCACGCCCTCGACGTGCTGCACGCCGCGCTGGCCGCCGAGTCTGTCGGCGTCGCCCGGGCGTCGCTGCGCACCACGATCGAGCACCTGCGCACCCGCCACCAGTTCGGCGTGCCCCTGGCCACATTCCAGGCACTGCGCCACCGCGTCGCCGACCTGCATGTGCTGCTGGAGCAGGCCACGTCCTCCGCCCGCCACGCGCTGCGGGTCGCCGGCACGCCGGAGTTCGCGCTCGCCGCCCCGCTGGCGAAGCTGGCCGCCACCGAGGCCGCCTACACGGTCACGCGGGAGGCGATCCAGCTCCTCGGCGGCATCGGCTTCACGTGGGAGCATCCGGCGCACCAGTACCTCAAGCGGGCCACCGCCAACCACCTGCTCGCCGGCGACCCGGCCGCCTTGCGCCGTCTCCTGCTGGGTCGGGCCTTCGCCTGACCCGGCTCAGGCGCGCACGACCAGGGTCCGGGCGGCCATGTCGCCGAGGCGCCTGCGGTGCCGCGAGCTCAGCACGACGATGTAGCCGACCAGGTACGCGAAGAGGCCGTCGATGATGCGCAGCAGCGTGCGGATGATGGCCTTGCCGATGCCGGGCGGGGCGCCGGTGGTCTCGTCGACGACGCGGATGCCGGTGACCAGCTTGCCGACCGTGCGGCCGAAGACACCCTCCAGCAGCACGTAGTACAGCACCACGAGGACGAACCACAGGACGCTGCCGCCGCTGGACAACCGGGTGGAGCTGAAGCCCGAGGCCGTGGTCTCGACGCCGGCCACCTGCGCGACGATGCCGCCGAGACAGCCGAGCAGCACGGCGTCGACGATGGTGGCCACCACGCGGCGGCCGGTCACGTGGACGTCGGCCGATCTCGATGGATAGGTCATTTCGCTACCTCCTGCGGGGCGGTAACGAAATGACCATACCCATCGGGCGGGTCCGGCACTCAGTGGGCGGCGGTCTTCAGGACCCCCATCTTCGCCTGGTACGCCGCGTCGAGCGCCTTGCCGCCGTCCTCGCTGACGGCCACGGTCTCGCCGCGGACCAGCACGTAGCCGCGGTCCACCGCGCCGCGCACCGCGCCCAGGGCGGGCTCGGCCATGAGGACCGCGACGCCCTCGCCGGCCAGCTGGGTCACCGTGCGCAGCAACTCCTGCACGATGAGTGGGGCCAGGCCCGTCATCATCTCGTCGAGCAGCAGCACTCGCGGCGAGCCCATCAGCGCGCGGGAGACCACGAGCATCTGCTGCTCGCCGCCAGAGAGCACGCCGACCAGGCTGCGCAGCCGGGTGCGCAGGATCGGGAAGCGGTCGATGGCGGTGTCCACGGCGGAGCGGGGCAGCCGCAGCAGCTCGGCCATCACCTGCAGGTTGTCGGCGACGTTGAGCTTCGGGAACAGCTGGCGGCCCTGCGGTACCACGGCGATGCCGGCCCGGGCCCGCGCGGCCGGCTTGAGCCGGCTGACGTCCTCGCCGTCGAGGAAGACCCGGCCGGTGGCGGCGACGGAGCCGTAGGCGGCGAGCAGGGCGCTGCTCTTGCCGGCGCCGTTGGGGCCGACGAGGGCGGTCACGACGCCACCCGGCGCGGTGAGGTCGAGGCCGGTGACGGCGCTGGCGTGGCCGTAGCGCACGGTCAGGCCCTCGAGGCGCAGCTCATGAGACGACATGCGGCACGTCCTCTTCCGAAGCGTCGGTGATGCCGAAGTACACCTGCTGCATCTGCGGGCTGGCGAGGCACTCGCGCGGGTCGCCGTCGAACACCGCCCGGCCGCGGTCCAGCAGCATGATGCGGTCGACCAGGCCGGCGACGAGGTCGACGTTGTGGTCCACGAGGATGACGGCGTGGCCGCGGCGCTGGACGGTGCGGATCACCTCGACGATGCCGTGCACGCCACCCGCGTCGGAGCCGGCGAACGGCTCGTCGAGCAGCAGGACGAGGGGGTCCTGGCCCAGCGCCCGGCCGACCTCGACGAGGCGCTGCTCGCCCAGGGAGAGGTCGCCGGCCGGGCGGTCGAGGCGGTCGATGCCGAGCTCGTCGGCCAGCGCCCGCACCGCCTCGGCGTCGGCTCCACTGTGCGGGTGAAAGGCGCCGGCGAACGCGCCGGCGATCATCCGCCATACGGTCCCGTGCCGGCGGGCGGCGCGGCCGAGCAGCAGGTTTTCGGCGACGGTGAGCTCCAGGGCCAGCTGCGGGTACTGGAACGTGCGGGCGAGGCCGGCGTTGGCGCGGCGGGCGGCCGGGCCGGACAGCGGCTGCCCGCGCAGGGTGAGCGTGCCCTCCGTGGCCGGCTGGGCGCCGGAGATGAGGTCGACCAGGGTGGTCTTGCCGGCGCCGTTGGGCCCGACGAGCCCGAGGATCTCGCCCGCCGACAGCGAGAACGAGGCGTCCTGCAGGGCGGTGACCCCGCCGTACCGTTTGGTCAGGCCCTCGCCGACCAGCAGCGTCTCAGCCACGTCGTCCTCCCACGAGCCGGGCCAGCCGGGCGGCGTAGCCGATCACACCCTGCGGCGCGAGCAGCAGGATGACCAGCACCCCGAGGGCGAGGATCAGCGTGCCGCTGGTCTGGATCACCGGGAAGTTCAGGGTCAGCTCGACGGCGATGACCGCGCCGAGCACGGCGCCCCACGGGGTGGCGGAGCCGCCGATGAGGGGCATGAAGATGGCCAGGAACACCAGGTTGAGCGTGAACGTGTCGGGGGTGACGCTGCCGGCCGAGTAGGTGAACAGGCCGCCGCCGACGGCCGCGATCGCGGCGCCGATGGCCAGCGCCACGAGGTTCATGACCGGCACCCGCACGCCGGCCGCCTCGACGGCACGGGGCGCGTCGCGCATCGTGCGCACGATGACGCCCCACGGCGACATCCGCAGCCGGTCGAGCAGGAAGGCGATGACGCACACGACGACGACCGAGCCGACGACGATCTGGTAGTGCGTCGGCTCCCAGCCGAGGATGTTGAGCTTGCGCAGCGAGCCGAGGCCGGCGGAGCCGCCGGAGAGGCCCTCGGCGTCGACCAGCAGCGCGGTGAAGGCCATGCCGAACAGCAGTGTTACGGCGGCCAGGAAGAAGCCGGACAGCCGCCGGGTGGCCAGCCCGAGCAGCACGGCGAGGGCAGCCGCGACGACCGGGCCGGCGACCCAGGCCAGGATCAGCGGCAGGCCGGAGCGGGCCGAGATCAGGCCGACGGCGTAGCCGCCGATGCCCGCATATGCGCCGTAGGCCATCGACAGCGAGCCGGCCATCAGGTACGGCACATACATGCCGAGCGCGATGAGCGCATAGGTCGCGGTGGTGGTGATCAGGGTCTGCTTGTAGCCGTCGGCGCCAACCCACAGCAGGATCAGCGCCGCGCCCACCACACCGCAGACCAGGCCCATGGAGCCGGGAACGCGTTTCATGTTTGGTCCTCCGGACAAGTCACGCTCGGATCCTTCGCACGAACAAGCCGCTGGGTTTGAAGGCGAAGAACAGCAGGGCGACCAGCAGCAGCCCGTAGACGTGGGACTGGCCGCCGAAGTAGTACGGAACGAAGACCTCTACCAGGCCCAGCAGCAGGCCGCCGACGAGCGGGGCCCACACCGACCCGGTGCCGCCGACCACCATCGCCAGGAAGCCCGACAGCGCCCAGCTGAGCCCCGACAGCGAGCTGACGCCCGCCTTCGGCGCGAACAGCAGCCCGGTGATGCCGGCCAGCAGCCCGGAGACGAGGAACGCGATGAGCCGGACCCGGTTGACCGGCAGGCCGAGCAGTCCGGCGGCGTGCGTGCTGTCGCCGACGGCCCGCAGCAGCCGGCCGGTCCGGGTGTAGCGGATCCACAGCGCGGCGGCGGCGAACGCCACGACGGTGAAGCTGAGCAGCAGCACGGCACTCGGCGGCACGACGATGTCGCCGATCGCCACCGGGTCGAACGTGAGCAGGTTCTGACCCGGCAGCGTGGTGTAGCCGAAGAGGTAGCCGCCGAGCTGCTGGATGGCGAACAGGACGGCGGCCACCGCGACCAGTGCGGGCAGCTCACCCCGGCCGGAGCGGCGCTGCACCTGCCGCACCACGGCCAGCTCAGTGATCACGGCCAGGGCCGCGGCGACAAGCACCGCCACCCCGGCGGCGGCCCACACGTTCACGTCCTCGTGGATCACGAGGTAGGACGTGCAGAGGCCGCCGACCATGGCGTACGGGCCGATGGCGAAGTTGAAGAACCCCGCCCCGACGAGCACCAGGTAGTAGGCCAGCGCGAGCAGGCCGAAGAAGCACCCCATCTCCAGCGCGGACAACCACAGCTGCAACTGGCCCACGACGTCGTCTCCTTGCCGTTACCTGGTTGGGTTATTTGCTACACGGGGGCTGGTAGGTCGCCCAGGGACCTTTCGGCTTGTTATCCGAGCCGAACTCGACGAGAGACAGGCCGCACGGCCCGTCCGCGCCCAGGTGCTTGTCCGCGCCGAAGCTCAGCGTGAAGTTCGCCTGACCGAACGTGGACGGGTATCCCTTGATGTTCTGGATGGCCTCGTTGAGCTTCTTCGAGTCGTCGACCCCGCCGGCCTTCTCGATGGCGTGCTTGAGCAGATGCACGGCGTCCCACGCCTGCGCGTCGTACGCGGTGATGTCGTAGTCCTTGCCGTTCTTCTCGTGCAGCAGCTTGACCAGTTCCTTCGTGCGCGGGTTCTCGGTGTTGATGGAGCCCATGAAGATGAGCCCGTTGAGCGCGCCGGGGGCGGCGAGCTTCCACGACGCGGGCTGGTTGCCGATGGACGCGAGCGAGAACCGCTTGGTGCCGGCCATCTGGGTGCCCAGCGTGTTGTGGGCCAGCACCTCGAACGCGCCGCCGACGCTGGTCACGAGCACCGCGTCCGGCTTGGCGTTCTTGAGCCGCGCGACCTGGGCGGACAGGTCACTGGCGTTGGACGCGCCCTTCTCCGTCGCCACGAACTCCACGCAGCTCATGCCGGCGAACAGGGCCTTGTTCAGGCCGGCGATGGTCGTGGTGTCGTCGGTGAGCACGCCGAGCTTGCTGACGCCGGCCGCCTTGAACGCACCGCAGTAGACATCGGCCCAGTCCGTGGTGGTGTTGGCCAGCATGTAGATGAGCTCGTTGTCCGGCGGCTGGACAAGCGTGGCGATCACGCCGGTGGGGGCGATGGCGGGCAGGCCGAGCTGCGTGAGCGTCGACTTCGCCTGCATGACGGCGGCTGTGCCGCTCTGCAGGAGCAGCACCTTCGCGCCCTGGCCGGCGAGCTTCTGGAGCACGGCCGGCACCTTGGTCGGGTCGGACTCATCGTTCTCGACGACCAGTTGCAGCGGCCGGCCGAGGACGCCACCCTTGTTGTTGATGTCCTGGACGGCCAGGCGGATCGTCTTGCCGGCGATGGTGCTGTAGGACGCGCCGGGGCCGGTGCTGTCCTCGTCCAGGCCGATGATGATGGGAGCGCCGGTGGCCGTACCGTTGTTCGGCTTCTCGTCAGCCGTTTTGCCGCCGCAGCCGGCCAGCGCGAGCGCCATGAGCGCCAGGCAGCCGACGATACGACGAGACCTCGTCGTTGAAACGCCCATGTGTACCCCTGTCCGGATTATACGAATCGCCAGCTTTGGGAGTAATTGTCGCTCGATTCAAAACCTAACAAGCGCTTGGTTTATACATCTTGGCGACGGCCGACGAACGTGTCAAGGACCACAGCGGACACGCGGACGTAACAGAATCGTCAACGATCAGGCACCTGAGCTGGGGCGTCACGAAACAGACCGGACTCGGGCACTCCGGTCCGCCTGCCGGCCTTCTTGCTACCGGGCCACTTGACAGCGCTACCGTTCGGGGCGACGGCCAGGACGGAGGTACCGCGTGCGGGACACGGCCAGCATCCTGCACGTGGACCTCGACGCGATGTTCGCCAGCGTCGAGCAGCGCGACAAGCCGTCGCTGCGCGGCCGGCCGGTCGTCGTGGGCGGCATCGGCGGGCGTGGCGTCGTGGCCACGGCGTCCTACGAGGCCCGACCCTACGGCGCTCGCTCCGCGATGCCGGTCGCCGAGGCCCGGCGACGGTGCCCGCCGGGCACCGCGTTCCTCGCCCCGCGCTTCGCCGCCTACCGCACCACCAGCCGTGTCGTCATGGACCTGCTCGCCGGGCTGTCCCCGCTCGTCGAGGCCGTCTCCATCGACGAGGCGTACGTCGACCTGGCCGCCGGCGACCACGACCTCACGCTCGCGGGCGTCACGGCCCTCGCCATCCGGCTGAAGGCCGGCATCGCGGCCGCCACGGGCGGCGTCACCGGCTCGGTGGGGGCCGGCACCTCCAAACTCATCGCCAAGATCGGCTCGGACCTGCACAAGCCCGACGGGCTGACGGTCGTCGCGCCCGGCACCGAGCGCGACCTGCTGGGCCCGCTGCCGGTGACCCGGCTGTCCGGCGTCGGCCCGGCCACCGCGGAGCGGCTGCGCCGCAGCGGCGTGCACACCATCGCCGACCTCGCCGCCGTCGGCCGGGACGACCTGGTCGACCGATTCGGCCAGGCCCACGGTGCCGGCCTGTTCCGGCTGGCGCACGCCGACGACGACCGGCCCGTCGTCGCCGAGCGGGAGACCAAGTCGGTCTCGGCGGAGGAGACCTTCGCCGCCGACATCGCCGACCGCACCCGGCTCGCCGCCGAACTGGGGCTGCTCGCCACCCAGGTCGGCGGCCGGCTGCGCGCCGCCGGGCTGTCCGGCCGCACCGTCACGCTCAAGGCGCGCTACTTCGACTTCACCACCATCACCAGGTCCACCACCCGGGCCCAGCCCACCGACGACGCGCAGAGCATCCTGCAGGCCGCCCGGCGCCTGCTGGCCGACATCGACGTCACCGGCGGGCTGCGTCTGCTCGGCGTCGGCGTCTCGGGCCTGTCCGAGTTCGCCCAGGACGACCTGCTCTCCCTGCTCGAGCCCCCGGCACCCCAGCCGTCGCCGGCCTCCCCCGCGACGGAGGCGCCGGCATCCGGCACACCGGACGCGCCGGCCGAGCCGGAGCAGCCCGGCCCGGCCGGTCCGCCGGGATGGCGCACCGGCGCGGACGTGCGCCACGACGAGTACGGGCCGGGCTGGGTCTGGGGCAGCGGGCTCGACCGCGTCACGGTCCGCTTCGAGGGCCCCCGCACAGGCCCCGGCCCGGTGCGCACGTTCGCCGCCCACGACCCCCGGCTGCACCCCGCCGACCCACCGGACTGGACCTGACGGTCAGGCCGCGGCGAGACTGCCGCGCCCGTACACCCCGTAGCCACCCTTGCCGGCCTGCTTGATCAGGTACATCGCCTGGTCCGCCTCGCGCAGCAGCCGGGTGCCTTCGCCCGTCCCGTCGTCGCCCGTCCCGTCGTCGACCGCGACGCCGACGCTCGCGCCGATGCGCACCCGGGTGCCGGCAACGGCGAACGGCTCCCCGATCGCCGCGACGACGTTCTGTGCGACGCGGACCGCGGCGGTGGCGTCCCCCGCGGCGACCACCACCGCGAACTCGTCGCCGCCGAGCCGGACCACGGTGTCCCCCGGGCCGGCCGCCGCCAGCAGCCGGCCGGCCACCGCGACGAGCAGCTCGTCCCCGGCGGCGTGGCCGAGGCGATCGTTGACCGGCTTGAAGTCGTCGAGGTCGACGAGCAGCAGGGCGGTGCAGCCGCGGGAGCCCAGCAGCTCGGTCAGGGCCCGGCGGTTGGGCAGGCTGGTGAGCGGGTCGTGCGACGCCTGGTGGCGGACCAGCGCCTCGTGCTCCGCGAGCGTGTCCAGGGCGACCTGCTGCTGGTACAGCAGCTCCTCGGTGGCCCGCTGGGTGGCGCGGTGCTCGCGCTCGAACCGGAACAGCAGGAAGCCGATCGCGGCGACCGCGGCGGCCATGGCGATACCCAGGGCGAGGTCGGCGACGTTGTTGGCCCGGTCGGCCGCGTTGACCGCCTCGTTCTCCAGTCGCTGCAGCGCGATGTTGAGCCGGGCGAAGCGGGGGTCGGTCTCGCGGCGCTCCAGCGCCAGCGCCTCCTCGGTCTTGCCCACGCCGAGCAGCCCCAGCTCCCGGTCCAGCACGGCGTGGTAGTCGCTGATCTGCTTGTCCAGGTCACCCGCGCCCGTCAGCGTCCGCAGGATGGCCCGCTCCCGGGCCCGGATGCTGCCCAGCTCGCGGGCCACCCGGACCGGCGAGTTGCGGTCGGCGAGCGTCTTCCACTGCAGCGAGCTCTCCTCGTGCAGCAGCATGTTGAGCTCGCTGAGCTGCGAGCGGGTCACCTCGTGCTGGCGGCTCGCACCGTGCAGGGCGACGTTGGCGAACGTGGCGCCGCCGAGCAGGAGCGCGGCGACCGCCAGCACCCGCGGCCATCGCCAGCTCAACCCGGGTGGCCCTCCCTCACGCATGCCCTTCGCTATCGGCAACGCGCGGCGGAACTTCGGGAATTTGCGCTCAGTCCGCCGAACGGCCGGCCGATAACAGCGACGTGTACAGGATGATGGCATTCGCGGCGGTCGCCGCGCTCAGCATGACGGGCTGCGCCGCCGTCGGCACGGCACCGGCGACCCTCGGCTACGCCGCGGACCGGCCGCCGGTCACGATCGACTTCTGGTACATGCCGGCCGGCGGCCCGATCCAGGACCAGGCCGTCATCAAGGAGACGCAGGAGTTCCACGCCGCACACCCCAACATCACCGTCAACCCGGTGCGGGTGAGCTGGGATGATGCGCTCACCCGGATCAGCACCGCCTCGACCAGTGGGGAGGGCCCGGACGTCACGCAACTCGGCACGACGTGGGTGGGCGGGTTCAGCGCGCTCGGCGCGCTGCGCCCCTACACCGCCGCCGAAATCGCCGCGGTCGGCGGGCAGGACGCATTCGCGGCCGCCAGCTGGAGCTCGAGCCACCGTGCCGGATCGGCCGAGATCACCGCGCTGCCGTGGCTGGTCGACGCCCGGGCGCTGCTCTACCGTACCGATGTCCTGGCCCAGGCCGGTATCGACCCGTCCACGGCGTTCGCCACCTGGGAGTCCTTCGAGGCCACCCTCAAGAAGATCAAGGACTCCGGCGGCCCGGTCCAGCCGCTGGCGATCGGCACCCAGAACACCTTCGGCACCATCCACAACATCGCGCCGTTCATCTGGAGCGCCGGCGGGGACCTGCTCGACGAGTCCGGCACCCGGTCACGGCTGGCCGAGCCGGCGGCCGTCGACGCGGTGAGCTACTACCAGCGGCTCGTCGCGCTGTACGACGACCCGAAGGCGATGCCGCTGTCCTCCGTCGACATCCCGGCCGCGTTCGCCGCGGGGACCGGCGCGGTCACCATCGACAGCTCCCAGGCGGTCGCGGACTTCCTCGACGACCCGGACCGCGCGGGTCTCAAGGCCGGCTGGGCGACGGCCCCGATGCCCGCCGGCAAGAACGGCCGCTTCGGCTTCCTCGGCGGGTCCAACCTGGCCATCCTCAAGCACGCCAAACACCCGCAGGCCGCCTTCGAGTGGGTCCGGTTCCTCACCGGCAAGCAGAGCCAGCAGCGGTACGCCGTGAACTCCGGTTTCTGGCCCCCGCGCACGGAGGCGGTGGCGGGCACCAGGCTGGCGACCGACCCGGCGTACGACGCCTTCCGCGAGATGATCGACCACGGCCGCACGTACCCCTCGGTGCCGGCCTGGATCACCGTGGAGACCGTCATCGCCAAGGACTTCGCCGAGCTGTGGCGCGCACCGGGCGCGCTGTCGCGCGAGCGGGTGCAGGCGATCCTGACCAGGACCACGGCCGACATCGACACCGCGCTGCAGGACAAGAACGCGACGGGCATCGGCCGATAGCCGTGCCGCGTACTGCGGCGACCCGGGGGTAGCCAGTGGGTCATGCCGGGTGCTGCACCTGTTCCCAGCCGGTGGTCGGTGCTGTCGAACACCACGCTCGGCATGCTGCTGGCCACCGTGAACAGCTCCATCATGATCATCTCGCTGCCGGCGGTCTTCACCGGCATCCACCTGGACCCGCTCGCCCCCGGCAACGTGAGCTACCTGCTGTGGATGCTGATGGGCTACCTGCTCGTCACCGCGGTGCTGGTGGTCAGCCTCGGGCGGCTCGGCGACATGTACGGGCGGGTGCGCATCTTCCGCGCCGGCTTCGTCGTGTTCACCGCCGCCTCGGTCGCGCTGGCGCTCACCCCGGCGGGCGGGCGCGCCGGGGCGCTGTGGCTGATCGGCTGGCGCCTGGTACAGGGCGTCGGCGGCGCGATGCTGATGGCCAACTCCACCGCGATCATCACCGACGCGTTCCCGCCGCGGCAGCGCGGCACCGCGCTCGGTGTCAACCAGGTCGCCGGCCTCGCGGGCAGCTTCATCGGGCTCGTCCTGGGCGGGCTGCTCTCGGCGTGGCACTGGCAGGCGATCTTCTGGGTCAGCGTCCTGGTCGGCACGGCCGGCGCGCTCTGGGCGTATCGCAACCTGCGCGTCACCGCGCCGCCGCCGCACGACGTGCGGGTCGACTGGCTCGGCAACGTGACCCTAGCGACCGGCCTGACCCTGCTGCTGGCGGCGATGACGTACGGCATCCAGCCGTACGGCGGGCACACCGAGGGCTGGACCAACCCGCTCGTGTTCGGCGGCCTGGCCGCCGGTTGCGCGCTGCTGGTCGCCTTCTGCGCGATCGAGACCCGGGTGCCACAGCCGATGTTCGACCTGCGGCTGTTCCGCATCCAGGCATTCTGGGCAGGCAACGCCGCCGCGCTGCTCAACGCGATCGCCCGGGGCGGGCTGCAGTTCATGCTCATCATCTGGCTGCAGGGCATCTGGCTGCCCCTGCACGGCTACGACTTCGCCGAGACCCCGTTGTGGGCCGGCATCTATCTGCTACCGCTCACGATCGGCTTCATCGCGGCCGGCCCGGTCTCCGGCCACCTGTCCGACCGGTACGGCGCCAAGCTCTTCGCCACCGGCGGCCTGGTCCTCATGGCCCTGACCTTCGTCGGCCTGCTGCTGATCCCGGTCGACTTCCACTACCCGGCGTTCGCGGTCCTGCTGCTGCTCAACGGGGTGGGCTCGGGGCTGTTCTCCGCCCCGAACACCACCGCGGTGATGAACGCGGTACCGGCGGCGCAGCGCGGCGTCGCGTCCGGCATCCGGGCCACCTTCCAGAACGCCGGCATGGTGCTGTCCATCGGGCTGTTCTTCTCGCTGCTCATCGCCGGGCTGTCCGACTCGCTGCCGGCCACGCTGCACGGCGCCCTGGCCGCCGAGGGCGTCCCGGGGCCGGCGATCGACCGGGTCACGGCCGTGCCGCCGGTGGGCATGATGTTCGCCGCCTTCCTTGGGTACAACCCGCTCGCCGCCCTGCTGAACGCCGCCGGGGTGCTGCATTCCCTGCCCGCCGCCACGGTGGCGACGCTGGCCGCCCGCACCTACCTGCCCGGGGTGCTGGCCGGCCCGTTCCACCAGGGGCTCGTCGTGGTCTTCGTGCTCGCCGCCGCCCTGTCCGCCGCCGGCGCGGTGGTCTCCCTGCTGCGCGGCGGCGCGTACATCCACGCGGACGAGCACGTCCACGACGAGCAGCTCTGCCTGGACTGCGACTGCACCTGACACGGAGGGGGACGCACACCACGGCCGGTACTCCGCGGTTCGGGTTGCCTTCAACGGCCAGTCGCCAGTGGCGACGATGGAAGCTCGAACGGCGACGCAGGCCTCCGTCCGGCAGGTGAAGACGGCCGGAGTACGGCCGAAGAACGGTGTTGCCCTCTCCTGCGCTGATCGCTAAGGTCGGCCGGGTGACTGCCGGGTCGGCCTTGGGCCATGCACGAGTGAGTTTCCCGGCCTCGGCGTGAGCGCGAGGCGGGCACGAGGCCCGCCCCCCTTCTCCGCGTCTTTGCTCCCTGCGCCCGCGCGCGGCGCCCGTTCCAACGGATCCCAAGACCGGAGACACGCCACTGATGCCCTATGCCCAGCAGTACCCGCATGAATTCGAGCTGCCGACGGTCGGCGTGCAGCTGAACCACACCGCCGTCTACGCAAGCGACCGGTACCTGTCCGCGGAGTTCCTCGCCGCGGTCCTGGGCCTGAAGGTCGGCGCCCCGTTCGGGCCGTTCCTGCCCGTTGACCTTGGCAACGGCGTGACGCTCGACTACTACGAGAAGAGGGACGAGCCGATCCAGTCACAGCACTACGCCTTCCTCGTGCCTGACGAGCAGTTCGACGCCGCGATCGCCCGTCTGGAGGCGATCGGGGTCACGTACTACGCCGACCCCGACCACACCGACCCCGGCAACGTCAATGGCCTATTCGGAGGCCGTGGCGCCTACTTCGACGATCCGGACAGCCACAACATGGAGATCATGACTCGGCCCTACGCCCGCCCCTAGGCTGCGACCGAGCTGTGATCAAGTGTGGAGGCCGGCGAGGTAACCTTCCGGGGTTTTGTCGTACCGGGTCGCGATACCTCGCCAGGCCTTCAGCTTGTTGATCAGGCGCTCGACGGTGTTCCGCTCCTCGTACAGGTCCGCGTCGTGGCCGACGGGGCGGCCACCCTGGGGCCCTCTTCTTCCGGTTGGCGGCCTGGTCCCTCTTTTCCGGAATGACGGCCGTGATGCCGCGTCTGCGCAGGTGGGAGCGGTTGCCCCGGGACGAGTAGGCCTTGCCCCCGGCGACCGCGTCGGGCCGGGTGCGAGGGCGGCCGACGTCGGTCGCCTGAGCCGGTGGGTGCGCCGCTGACCGGCCACACCGGCTGGGTCCAGGCGGTGGCGGCGGTGCCACTGCTGGACGGATCGACGCTGCCGGCCTCCGGCAGTCTGGTTCGCCCTGTTCGGCGAGCCGTTCCCGGCGCCGTCCGCGCAGACCGCCGCCGAGGCGCTGTCCGCGCTCAGCACCGGCAGCATCACTTCCACCGGCCGTGCCGCGACCTCGCAGCGCGGCGCGCAGGCGAACCGGCCGGCGAGGGCATGGCGTTCCCGGTGAGCGCGGTGCACGACGGCCATGCAGCCGCGGCGAACCACCTCCTGGGCCACGCCGACGTGTTCGGCGTGGCCCAGGCCACCGGCCGGACGGGGCCGTCGGCGCCGCCCCGCCGCGCGCATGTCCCTTCCACGACGCTGGAATGCGGTCGCGTTCGCGCAGGCAGGGGTGTCTTGGGTGTCCCACGGTGTCCCACGCCCGGCGCGCGCCGGGGCCCCGCGATGGTCCGATCTCTCCCGTCAGCGACAAACGCCTGCAAGGAAGACACGACATGAGCTCACACGTCACCGCCACCCCGCGTCGGCTGCGCCTGACCCTCAACGGCGTCCTGTGGACCCTGCAGATCGTGTGGGGCTTCTTCTTCGCCGGCAGCGGCTTCGGCAAGGTGCTGCTCTACGACGCGGACCTGTACGCGGCGGCACCCCGGGCGGTGGCCTGGTACGCCGCAGTGCCGCAGCCACTCATCGTCTTCATCGGCATCTGCGAGGTCCTCGGCGGCATCGGCCTGATCCTGCCGGCGGTCACCAGGGTCAGGCCCGCCCTGACCCCACTCGCCGCGGCCGCCCTCGCTCTCACCATGCTCCTCGCGGCCGGCTTCCACATCATCCGCGGCGAATACGAACTGGTGCCGGCCAACACCGTGCTGGGCGGCGTGTCCGCGTTCATCGCGGTAGGACGCCGGACCCAGCGGCCCACCGAGCCCGGGCCCCTCACCACCCGTCGCGCCGTCATGTCGGCCGCCTTGCTGGTGGCGATGGTACTGACGATGTTCGTGCCCACCTGGTACACGATGACCCACACCCAGTTCTGACCAGCCCCGACCACAAAGGCGAGGGAGCCCCTGCCCTCCGGCAGGGGCCGTGTCAGCTGTCGATCCGCCGGTTCGCCCTGGAAGACCTGGCCTACGGCCCGGTGACGAGCCCCAAAGGCGCCACGGTCCTGCTGAGCCTGGCCGCCACGAACCGCGACCCGTCGGTCGTCGACGACCCTGACGTGTTCCGCCTGCGCCGCCCGAGCGCGCCGCACCTGGGCCTTGGCCACGGTCCGCACCACTGCCTCGGCGCGGCGCTGGCCATCCTGAAGACCGACGTGGCCGTCGGTGAACTGCTTCGACGCCACCCGCGCCTGACCCTGGCGGAGCCGTCTGACGGCCCCGCGTGGCGCCGCTCGTTCCGCAGCCGGTCCCTGTCGACGCTGCGCGTCACGTTGCAAGGCTGAAACGGGCCGCACCCAAAAGGGGACCGGCATCCACGGGGGAAGACGCCGGTCCCATCGGGCACTTTACGGCACATGATTCCATTCGTAAAGGTCTATTTATGTGAACCGCCGTCCCCCACGGCTCCGCTCATCGAGCCGCTCCGCCGAGGTCGAGCGAGCGGCCGATGATCTCCTTCATGATCTCTGTGCTGCCCGCGTAGATCCGGCTGACCCGCGAGTCCATGAACGCCCGCGCGATCGGGTACTCGAGCATGTACCCGTAGCCGCCGTGCAACTGGACGCACGCGTCGACGGCCCGGCCCTGCATTTCGGTGGTCCACCACTTCGCCTTCGCCGCGTCGACCGCCCCGAGCGTGCCGGCGTTGAGCTCGAGGACGCACCGGTCGACGAAGTGCTGCGCCAACTCGATCTCGGTCGCGATCTCGGCGAGCCGGAACCGGGTGTACTGCAGCGCGCCGATGGGCGCGCCGAACGCCCGCCGCTCCCGCACGTATTCGACGGTCCAGCGCAGCGCCGCGGTCGCCTGTGCGACCGCCGACACCGCGATGGACACCCGCTCTCGCACCAGGTTGCCGGTGAGGCTGGCGAACCCTGACCCCTCCTCGCCGAGGAGGTTGGCGACCGGCACGCGGACGTCGGAAAAAGTCAGCTCGGCCGTGTCCTGGGCGTGGTGGCCGATCTTGTCCAGGTTGCGGCCGCGTTCGAACCCCGCCGAGTCTCTTTCGACGACCAGCAGGCTCAGGCCGCGGTGGGGGTGCTCGCCGGTGCGCACGGCGACGATGACGAGGTCAGCGTTGATGCCATTGGTGATGAAGGTCTTCGCACCGTTGACGACGTAGCAGTCGCCGTCGCGGACCGCGGTGGTGCGGATGCCGGCGAGATCGGAGCCCGTGCCCGGCTCGGTCATCGCCAGTGCGGTGATCGTGCGTCCGGAGGCGACGCCAGGCAGCCACCGCAGCCGCTGTTCACCGGTGGTGAGCCGCAGCAGGTACGGCAGCACGATGTCCGCCTGCAGCGACGGTCCGGCCATCGCCGGCCAGACCGCGGCGTGCGCCGACTCCTCCAGCATGATGGCGTTGTACCGGAAGTCATCGACACCCTCCCCGCCGTACTCGGACGGAACGGCGGCGAACATTCCAAGGTCCGCGGCGGTCGTGAACAGTGCCCGAGGGACGATGCCCGCACGTTCCCATTCGGCGTAGTTCGGCACCACCTCTTTGCGCAGGAATGTCTGAACGCTGTCGCGGTAGGTTTCGTGGTCGTGGTCGTAGAGCACCCGACGCATGGTGGCGACCTCCCCTTCAGATCGTCAGCCCACCGCTGCACACGACGGTCTGTGCACTGATGTAGTCGGACTCGGGCAGGCAGAACAGGTAGACCGCGCCGGCGGCCTCCGCCGGGGTACCGGCGCGACCGAGCGGGATCGCCTGTTCCATGGCAGCGAGCAGCTGCGGGTTCACGCCGACCTTGATCTCGCGGCCCTCGACGGCGATGGTGCTGCCGCCCCCGGCTGCCGTCTCGGTGAGCCTGGTCGTGACAAAACCGAACGCGACGGTGTTGACTGTGACGTTGTACCGCCCCCACTCCTTCGCGAGGGTCTTCGTGAGACCGGTGATCCCCGCTTTCGCGGCTGCGTAGTTGGCCTGGCCGACGTTGCCGCTCAACCCGGCCACCGACGAGATGTTGACGACCTTGCGGCACGGCACTGGTTCGCCGGCCTCCCGGGCGCGCTTGACCGCGGCGGCGATGACCGGCTGGGCGGCTCGCAGGATCCGAAACGGCGCCTTGAGGTGGACGTCGAGGATCGCGTCCCACTGTTCGTCGGTCATCTTCTGCACAACCGAGTCCCAGGTGTAGCCGGCGTTGTTGACGATGACGTCGACACCACCGAATTGCTCGACCGCGGTGCCGACGAAACGCTCCGCGAAACCGGCCTCGGTGACGCTGCCGGGACAGGCGATGGCGGTACCGCCGGCCGCCGTGACGTCAGCGACCGTCTGTGCCGCCGGCTCGGCATCGAGGTCGTTGACGACGATGCTGGCGCCGTCCGCCGCCAGCTTGCGCACGATCTCCCGGCCGATCCCGCGCCCGCCGCCGGTGACCAGCGCGACGCGACCGTTCAGCTTGCCCATGTCGTGGTGCCCTTCTCTGATGTGCGATGTTCAGCGGTCGGCGGGACGGTAGGCGGTCACGACCGCAGCGCCGCCGAGGCCGATGTTGTGGGCGAGTGCCACGGCGGTGCGCTCGGCGGCGGCCGGGACCTGCCGCGCCCCGGCGGCGCCCCGCAGCTGCCAGGTGAGCTCGGCGCACTGGGCCAGACCGGTGGCGCCGAGCGGGTGGCCTTTGGAGATGAGGCCGCCGGACGGATTCACCACCCAGCGGCCGCCGTACGTGGTGTCGCCGGCATCGACGAGCTTGCCGCCCTCGCCTATGGCGCACAGGCCCAGCGCCTCGTAGGTGAGCAGCTCGTTGGTGGCGAAGCAGTCGTGAAGCTCGATGACGCTGAGGTCCTGGGGCCCGATGCCGGCCTGGTCGTACACCGCCTGCGCGGCGGCCCGGCTCATGTGCGCACCGACTAGCGCGGCCGCTGTGCCGTCGAAGGTGTCCTCGAAGTCGGTCACCATCGCCTGACCCACGATCTCGACCGCCTGCTCGGCGAGGCCGTGCCGGTCCACGAAGGACTCGCTCACGAGTACCGCGGCCGCCGAGCCGTCCGAGGTGGGCGAGCACTGCAGACGGGTGAGCGGCTCCACGATCCCTGGTGAGGCGAGCACCTCCTCGAGGGAGAACTCGCGCTGGAACTGGGCGTAGGGGTTGTTGACCGAGTGCCGGTGGTTTTTCACCGCGATCCGGGCGAACTGCTCGACCGTCGTGCTGTAGCGCTCCATGTGCTCGCGGCCGGCCTCGGCGAACATCCACGGCGCCATCGGGCGGCCGGGGCCGCGCAGCCGCTCCAGCTCGCGTACGTGCCGACCCAGCGGCAGCGCGCGGTCGGCGTAGTGCTCCGACAGCGAACCGGACGCCATCTTCTCGAAGCCGACGGCCAGGACACACTCGGCGGCGCCGCTGCGCACCGCGCGGGCGGCGAGCCAGAGCGCGGTGGAACCGGTGGCGCAGTTGTTGTTCACGTTGGCGATGGGGACACCGGTCAGGCCGAGTTCGTACACGGCGCGCTGACCACTGGTGGAGTCGCCGTAGACGTATCCGGCGTAGACCTCCTGCACCTCGCCGTAGCCGACCCCGGCGTCCTGCAGGGCCGCAGTGCCGGCCTCGCGCGCCATGTCCGGGTAGTCCCAGTCCTCCCGCCGGCCCGGCTTCTCAAACTTTGTCATGCCGACGCCGATGACGTACGCCTTGTTGCTCATCGTTGCCTCCCTACGGGTCTCAGGCGGTGTACTCCGCCAGACCGTCCTTGATGACCTGCGCGCCGTCGTCGGAGACGGTCTCGAAGCAGTAGCGGTTCCCCCCGATGCGCCACGCGTTCGTCGTGATCGCGCGGCCGGGGAAGGCGGGTGCGCTGAACCGCACCGCCAGGCGCCGCAGCCGGGTGGGGTCACCGAGGCCGGTCCCGCCGGCGAGCGCGTGCGAGGTGAATGCCATCGTGCACAACCCGTGGACGATGACGCCGGGCAGGCCGACCTTCCGGGCGAAAGCGTCGTCGAGGTGAACGGGCATGAAGTCGCCCGACGCCTCCGCATACCGTCGTGGCTGATCCGTGTCGATGTGCTGGGTGACGGCCAGCTCCGGAACGTCGGCGGACGCCTGCGGGTCGGCGCTGTGGTCCGGGGCCGTGTGTCCGGCGTCGCCGGAATGGGTCGCGCCGCGGAAGAAGCCGGTGAAGTACTGCTCGTTGACCGGGTCGCCGGCGGCGCCGGTCGTCTCCAGCAGCGTCGTGACGGCGACGCCGGAGCTGCGCGCGTGCACGCCGATGACCTGGGCCCGGCACCGCAGCAGGTCGCCGGGCACGATCGGCCGGGTGACGTGGATGTCGTGCCGGCCATGCAGGATCCGCGATGCCGCCTCGGGCGGTGCCACGCCCAGCGTGGCCTCGGCCATTACCTCGAACCCGGGCACGACGGCGAAGACCGGGGGCGCGACGGTGCCGTCGACATGCTGCGGGGTCAGGTCGTTTGTCGCCGCCGCGTAGGCCGCGATGCGGTCGCGGGTGACGGGGAACTCTACGATCCTGCTCCAGGAGCCAAGCTGCTCGATGGTGAACACACCAACGAACCTAGGAACTGGCCGGAGCTTCGAGGAGTACCGCCGCTAGCGGAATCCATGACCGCAGCGCGCATGACACGCACGAGCCGATAGCGTGGCAGCGTGGCAGCTTCTCCAATCCCCCGCATCGTCGTGCGGCGCCTGCTGGTCATCGCCGAGCGGCGCGGGCTCGACCCCGCGCTGCTGCTGCGCCGCACCGGCATCCCGGCCGACGCCATGCGCGGCGGCGTGGCGCCGTTGACCGTCACGCAGGCAGCGGAGCTGACCCAGGAGCTGTGGATCCTCACCGGTGACGAGCTGTTCGGGCTCGGCCCGCCGGCCCCGCTGGGCTCCTTTCAGCTCATCATGCGCTCGGTGATTCACGTCGACGACCTCGGCGAGAGCCTGCAACGGCTCGTCAGCGCCAGCCGCGTGCTGCCCGGCCTGACACCGCTGTCGGTCGAGATCGACGGCCCGCTGGCCCACATCGAGATCGACACCACCCAGGTGGACGACCCGGACCATCTGGTCGCCGAACTGATGGCGACGCTGATCCACCGCGTGCTCGGCTGGCTGGCCGGCCGACGCATCCCCCTGCGGGCGATGCACCTGCCGTGGCCCGCACCGGACTACGCCGCCGAGTACGAGCCGGTGTTCGGGCTGACACCGACATTCGGCACCGACCGGCTGACACTGACCTTCGACGCCGCGCTGCTTCGCACGCCCGTGGTCCGCGACGAGCCGGAGTTGGCCGACTACCTGAACGACCAGCCGCGGACGTGGTTCGCGACACGGGACTACGGCGTGACGGTCGCCGACCACATCCGCCGCATCCTCGAACAGGGCCTGCGCGGTCACTGGCCGACCTCCGACGAGATCGCCGCACGGCTGAACGTCAGCACCCAACACCTGCGGCGCCTGCTACGCCAACACGGCACCTCGATCGGCCAGATCAAGCAGGAGATCCTCCGCGACACCGCAATCGCCAGCCTGCGCCGCGGCGACGAGTCCGTAGAGAGCCTCGCCACCCGCCTCGGCTTCTCCGAGGCGAGCGCGTTCCGCCGGGCGTTTCGCCGCTGGACCGGACAACCACCGGCCGAGTTCCGCGCCCTCGCGCGGGGCGCGGCGCCGTCTCCGCCGTCCGGCATCGCCCAGTCGTAGCCTCCGCAGAACCATCTACCGGAGGTCTCTTCAGCTATCGACTACGCCACGCCGGGACCCACCCGGCTACCGAAGCCGATGCCTCCTGGTCCCGTTTCACGCGCGGTTCGGTCCTTCAGCCTCGTTCGGACGCACACCAGCATGTGGGGAGCCACGTGAGATTCCTGACACAGAATCGAACGTTGACGTCTCGGCATTCAGGAGGTCGGGTCCATGTACAGCGACGCTTCGACGGGGACTATGGCCAGTCTCTGCGAGTTGTTCCAGCACACCGCAGCGGCGCACGCCGGAGAGGTGGCGTTGCGCGCCAGTGACGGCAGCGTCGAGTTGACCTGGCATGACTACGCCGAGCGGGTGCGCACGATCGCCGGCGGGCTCGCCTCGTTGGGGATCGGGCGCGGCGACGTCGTCGGGATCATGCTGACGAACCGGCCGGAGTTCCATCTAGTGGACATGGCCGTGCTGCACCTGGGCGCCGCACCGTTCTCCGTGTACAACACCAGCTCCGTCGAGCAGATCAGCTACCTGTTCCGCAACGCCCGCAACACCGTGGTGGTCACGGAACGCCAGTTCGTCGACCGGATCAAGGCCGCCGGCGGCTCGGCGGAGGACATCGTCTGCGTGGACGGTGACGCCGACGGGGCGATCGCGCTCGCCCGCCTGGAGCGGCAAGACGGTGCAGGATTCGATTTCGACAAGTCGTGGCGGGCCGTGGAGCCGACCGATCTCGCTGCGCTGATCTACACGTCGGGCACGGTCGGCAACCCCAAGGGCGTCGAGATCGAACACCACGCGTTGCTGGCGAGCTTACGCGCCGGATGTCGCATCCCGGAGATCGCTGCGGGCGCGCGCAGTGGGGGGCGGCTGATGTCGTACCTGCCCGACGCCCATATCGCCAACCGGTACTACAGCCACTATCTGTCACTGGTCGACGGCGCGTCGATCACGACCGTGCGCGAACCGTCGACCGTGGCCCAGGTGCTGCCGCAGACCCGGCCGACGATCTTCGGCGGCGTGCCCGCATTCTGGTACAAGCTGCGCGCGATGATCGAGGGCCTCGTTGCGGACCCCGCGAAGATGACGCCGACTGCGCGCGAGGCGATCCACGCGCGACTGGGGCTGGATGCCGCGAGCATGCTGATCGCCGGAGCCGCGCCGATCGCGCCGAAGACCATCGAGTATTTCCAGTCCCTCGGCATCGAGGTGTGCGAGGGATGGGCGATGTCGGAGACAGCGGCCGCAGGGACGATCAATCGCGTGGGTCGCAATCGGCCCGGCTCTGTGGGCTTGCCGATGGACGGCCTCGAAGTCCGGGTCGCCCCCGACGGCGAGTTACTGATCCGGTCGGCCGCGCTCATGCGCGGGTATCGCGGCGATCCGGAACGCACCCGGGAGGCGCTGATCGACGGCTGGTACCACACCGGCGATATCGGCCAGATCGACGACGAGGGCTGCGTGCGGATCATCGACCGCAAGAAGGACCTGATCATCAACTCGTCGGGCAAGAACATGTCGCCCGCGAATATCGAGGCCGCTGTGCAAGCGAGCCTGCCGCTGGCCGCCAGCATCGTCGCGGTCGGGGAGGCCCGGCCGTACGTCGTGGCGCTGCTCACCCTCGATCCCATCGCCTTGGCCGCCTTCGCGCACTCCCGGGGCATCGTCGCCGACGCACCGGCCGATCTCGTGGCTCACCCGGAGGTCACCCGCGAGGTGGCTGAAGCGATCGACCGCGCGAACAACAGGCTCTCACGCACCGAACAGATCAAGTACTTCCGTATCCTCGCCGGCACGTGGGCACCGGGCGGCGACGAGTTGACGCCGACCAACAAGCTGCGCCGCCGGTCGATCGCGGGCAAGTACGCAACCGAGATCGACGCGCTCTACGTGCGCGGCCGGCAGGCGCCGGGCGAAGTGTCGCACCACGCACTGGCGCAGCAGGCCCAAAACACGGAGGTGAATGGGAAGTGAAACTCGGCATCAGCCTCGGCTACGCCGACCAGGCCGACCTGGCGGCCGCCGACTCCCTTGTCGCGCAGGCGCAGGAACTCGGCTACGAGTCGATCTGGAGCGCCGAGGCGTACGGGGCCGACGCCTTGACACCACTGGGCTGGCACGCCGCCAGGACGCGCGATCTGAGGCTAGGCACCGGGATCGTCCAGATGTCGGCGCGCACTCCGACGGCCACGGCGATGGCCGCGATGACACTCGACCACCTCAGCGGCGGCCGGATGGTCCTCGGACTCGGCGTATCGGGCCCACAGGTCGTCGAAGGCTGGTACGGCCAGCCTTACGCCCGCCCGCTCGAGCGCACCCGCGAGTACATCGGGATCGTGCGCAGCGTCATGGCCAGGCAGGTGACCGTCGCCGAGGGCCGGCACTACACGCTGCCGTATCGTCCGGGCACCGGGCTTGGCAAGCCGCTGCGTTCGTCGCTGAGACCGCTGCGGCCGACCATTCCGATCCTGCTCGGGGCCGAGGGTCCGTTGAACGTGGCGCTGGCCGCCGAGATCGCAGACGGCTGGATCCCAGCGTTCTACTCCCCCTACGACGACCTGGTCCACCGCGCCAGCCTCCAGGAGGGGTTCGCCCGGCGCGGCGGCGCACCTGACGATTTCGAGATCGCGAGCCTGGTGTCCGTCGAGTTCGGCGAACTCGAGCAGGCCGCCGACCGGGTTCGGCCCCTGCTGGCGCTCTATATCGGAGGCATGGGCGCGAAGGGGGCCAACTTCCACTACAACGCCTTCGCGCGGCTCGGCTTCGAGGACGAGTGCCGCCGCATCCAAAGCGCCTATCTCGACGGGCACCACGCCGAGGCGATCGCGGCGGTGAGCACCGCCATGGTCGAGAAGGTCGCACTGGTCGGCCCGCCGGAGAAGGTGGCCGACGAACTGGCGGCCTGGCGCGAGTCCCTCGTGACCACACTGATCGTGGTGAACGGCCGCGACAAGCTACAGACACTCGCCAAGATCGCGAACTGACAGCCGCAGCACGAGGCCCGGCGACGCGGTCGCCTGCATGCACCACGCCGCACCAACGCCGTTCATGTGAGCAGCCTCAAAGTCGCGGGACAGTCCGACGTGACGGCCGAAGGACGTACGCGAGCGGAACGATCGTCGCCGAAATCCCCCCGCAGATCAGCCAGACCCATACATATGCCCCGACGGTGGGAGCATCAGTCCCAGTAATCACGAGCGAGCTGAGGATCGTTGCGAAGAGCGCGGTCGAGAGTCCCCCACCCAAGGTCTCAAGCGACTGACCGACGCTGGTGATGGCGCCACGCTCCGTCGGTTCCGCTGCTGCGCTCAGGACGGCGGGCCACATGGCCTGCGCGATACCTTGGCCAGCGAACTGAACCGTCAGCGCCAATGCGAACGACGTCTTCGACTCGTGGAACGCGATCATCGAGGCGAAGCCGAGAACTAGCAGCACGCTACCGACGACGAACGCTACGCGCTCCCCCACAAACGCTGCCAGACGGGCCGCGCACAGGGCTGCGATGAAGCCGACGATCACGCACGGCGCCAGCAGTTGGGCGATGTCCCTGATCGACATGGACAGGCCGTACCCCAGCTTGTCGGCAGGGCTGGCCATGAACGTGACCGCCGCTGTCTGGGCGCCGTACTGGGCAACGCCGAACGCGAAAGCGATGACAGCCGGCGGGAGCACCCGGCGGTTGGCCATCGCACGAACATCGATCAGTGGGTGGCGCGTGCTCGCTTCGAACCGAACCCACCCTGCCACCACAAGAAGACCAGCAATCAGAAAGCCCGCGGTCGACGGGGCCGCCCATCCTGATACCTCCACCCGACTGAGTCCGAGGACGACGCAACCCAGTCCGACAACCAGCAGGATGGCTCCCGGGACGTCCACGCTCCGGCGAGCCCGGACCACGGACTCAGGAGCGGCCAGGACGAGTGCGGCAGCAGTGGCGTACACCACGGCCGAGATCGCCAGGGCGGTCTGCGTTCCATGCTCGGCCTTGCTGAGGCTTGCCGCTGACAGCAGGCCGAGGACCGCACCGAAGAGCAGCGAACCCGCCAAAGCCGTGATGACGGTGTGCCCTCTGGTTGTGGGGAGCCGGTCTCGCACGAGGGCTGGTCCCAGAGCGAAAAGGCTCCCGATCGCGCCCTGCATGGCGCGCCCGATCAGCATGGCGGCGAAGCTGGTAGCCAAGGCCAGGAGAACTCCGCCGATCGCCGTCATGGCCACTGCGAGGAAGAGTATGCGGCGGTGACCGAACATATCGCCCAGTCGGCCCACGATGGGAACGGCGACGACCGTACACAGCAACTGCGCCGAAGTGAGCCAGTTGAGCTGACCGGCGGAAACGCCGACGAACTTAGACAAGTCCGGCAGCACGGCCAGAAAGGTGCCAGACCCGAATCCAAGGGAGAGCGCCACCATGACCAACGCGAGCGTGAGCCTCAGGGTCTCGGCGTTGCCGGCGAGCGCGGGATCCGGTTGCGAGCTGGCCGTCGGTGCTGAGCGGATCGAATCCGTCATGGACAACCTACCTGAGCTGGATGATCGATTCCAAGGGACACGGGACAGGGTGCAGACGCGAGGGCGTCCATGATCGACGTTGCCTTGGCCACGAGACCATTGAGGCAACGTGCACGTCTTGGAAACCCTCGCGACCGCACTCTACGTCAGCATCGACGACAAGTTGATCACCGTATCGGTGATGCAGGCCCTGCGGGGGTCTGACCACCCAGTTGGCCCGTTTCATCGCGGCGCTGGTCACCGACACCGACCCATGGCAGCACCCAGGTGAACCGCGGCGCCGGCCGCCCGGCCGCCGCGCTGGCCATGGTGTTCAAGCTCGCCGAATCAGCCCAAGAACGCTGGAGGGCAGTTACCGCACCCCACCTCGTCGCTTTGGTCCGCGCCGGAGCCCACTTCGAAAACGGTCATCTCGTCGAACGCCCCGAGGCCGCAGCGGCTCAGCCGACCGGAAAGGTGGCACCAGGTGCGGCGTAGTCGATGGGACCGTCGAATCGGGTCGAGGCACGTGCTACTGCCTGCTGCGGGGTGAGGAAACGCCCGACGTGCGTGACGATCAACCGTCCCGCCTGAGCCGCACGGGCGGTGTCGCCGGTGTCCTCTGGTGTGTGGTGGACCTGTTCCCCCACACTCGGGGCCTGGGCGCTCTCGGCCTCGCACAGCAGCACATCGCACCCCTTGGCCAGCCTCGTTAGGCCAGGGCAGGGGGCCGTGTCCCCGGAGTACACCAGCGACCGGCCCGCGGCCTCGACGCGCAGGGCGAAAGCGGGGATGCCGTGCGCCACTGCTCGGCTGGTCAGCGTGAGCGCCCCGACCCGCACCTGATGTCCGTCGTGCAGTTCCTCGACGGCGAAGGCGGATTCGATCGGGCTGCGGGTGGCGGTGTTGGTGAGGAAGTGGGCCAGCCGGTCGGCGATGCCCGGCGGGCCGTACAAGGGGATCGGAGCCGCGAGCTGGATGTCGGCGTAGAGCGCGCCGTAGTAGGCACTGAGGAGGTCTGCGCTGTGATCGGCGTGCAGATGCGAGATCCAGATCGCGTCCAACTCGTCCAGCCGGACATGTCGTTGCAGCTGAGCCAGCGTCCCGCTGCCCGCATCCACCCACACCCGGGAGCCCCCACCGGACACCAGGTAGCCGGAACAAGGGTTATCCACACTCGGGTATGGCGTTGCACAACCCAGAACCGTAAGACGGAGAGGCTCGCTGGTCATCCGCGAAGTCTAGAACGCTTGATCCACAGGTATTGACTACTTCTCTGCGGGGTGTGCGCACGAGTGTGCGCACGCTGGGTTTCCTATAGGGCGGGCGGGTGTGCGCACGGCTTGGGTGTGCGCACACCTCGGTCAACGGAGCGTGACCGGTGCCGCGACGCCGGCGGGGGTCAGCCGGTGGGCTTGCCGCGGGTCGCGGCGTAGGCGGCGCGTTCGGCTTCCAGTTCGGCGGCCATCGCGCGGCGCTCGGCCGAGGTGGGTTCGGAGATGCGGTGGGCAGGTGGTCGAGCCATTGGTTGAAGCGGCCGGGCGCTCGTCCGGGATCGGCGCCGGCTCGATGCTGGCGGCAGCGCGGCTGGACCATCCCGGAGGGTGCGCCGCCGTACGCCCGGCTGATGCTGCCGCCGATGCCGTCGGCGTTGCTCATCGTCAACCTCGGGGCGCCGTTGCGCATCCGCGGCGGTACCGACATCGAGACGGCCGAGTACGCCGACGGCTGCGTGGTCACCACGCCCACCCGCGCGTTGGAGTAATCCGGACTGGCGAGCAGGGGACGCGGGTGAGCGGTCCCAGGATGTTGGTGGTGGGGGCGAACATCGCGGGCCCGCGCTGGCCGCGCCGGCGGGGAGCCGAGGTGACCGTGATGGACCGAACCCGTGTAGCCAGCCGTACGGGCCACCGGCAGCAGCCGCTTCGCGTTGAACGGTTCGGCCAACCTGGTACCGGCGCCCGCCACCGGCCCGGGATTCTTCGGGGCTTGCGGACGTGCTGGTTGGCACCGCAAGTCTCGCGGCCCCGAAGGACCCTCAAAAGATCAATTCACTGGCCACAACCGGGAGTGGAACGGTGCCCATCAAGATGAGCGCGCCAGATGTACGACACCCTCTCGTGCCATTTCCTCGATTTCTGCCGGCGAGAACCCTGCCTGCGCGAGAACGCTTGCGCTGTCCTGTCCGACTGTGCGAACCGATCCCGGCAAGCGACCGGGCGTGCGCGAGAATCGCGGAGCGACCTGCGGCTCGTAACCGTCCGCCAACTGGTGGAACACGCCGCGAGCCGCCATGTGGGGATGCGAGGGCGCCTCGGCCAGGCTCAGCACCGGGGCTACGCAGGCGTCGGTGCCTTCAAAATGTCGAGCCCACTCGTCCCGCGTCCGGCCAGCGAAGGTGTCCTTGAAGGCGTCCCTCATCGCCGGCCACGAGGCCCGGTCGAACTGGTCGAACTCCAGATCGAGTCCTGTAAGGAGTTGAGCGAAGAACTGCGGCTCGATAGCGCCTACGGCAACGAACTTGCCGTCCTTGCAGCGGTATGTGTCGTAGAAAGGAGCGCCGCCGTCGACGAGGTTGGCCTCGCGCTCATCACGCCACACGCCGTGCGCGTGCATGCCGTAGAGCATTGTCATCAGCGACGCTGCTCCGTCGACCATGGCAGCATCGACGATCTGGCCGGCACCACTGCGGGACCGCTCGAGCAGAGCCGCGAGAATCCCCACCACCAGGAACATCGAGCCGCCTGCGAAGTCAGCGATCAGATTGGCCGCCTGGCGCGGCTTGTCGGTCCCACCACTGACGTGGAGCGCCCCGGTGAGTGCGGCGTACGTGATGTCGTGGCCCGCCCGTACGGCGAGCGGCCCGTCCTGCCCCCAGCCCGTCATGCGCGCGTACACAAGTCCGGGATTGATTGCGTGACAGTCAGCAGGTCCGATGCCGAGGCGTTCGGCCACGCCTGGTCGAAACCCCTCGATCAGGACATCGGCGTGGCGCACGAGCCTGAACAGCACGTCTGTGGCCCTGGGGTGCTTGAGGTCGATCGCCAGGTTCGGTCGGCTTCTGTTCAGCGCGTCGGATGGCGCATGCGGAAGCCCCGCGCCGCCCGGTCGGTCCACGCGGACAACGTCTGCCCCGAGCTCGGCGAGGAGCATCGCCGCGTACGGAGATGGTCCGATCCCCGCGATCTCGATCACCCGGATGCCGTCCAGCGGCCCGGGTTTCAGTCGATTCTCATTGGTCATCGTGATCCCGTCTGCAGGTAGGGGATGCGAGCCGGTACTGGCTCGTCCCGGCAATGTCGTCGAGTTGGGTTCCCACCAGGAGCCGAGGGGTCTGGTGAGGTACCGCCGGACGTCATCGTGCGCGTGACGTCGTCACCTCGTGGTCGTACCGATCGCCCACCGGCAGGTTCCGGAGCTTGGCCTTCTGAATCTTCGCCGTGGGGGTTTTCGGCATCTGGTCGAGGAACTCGACGAACCGCGGCGCCTTGAAGGGAGCGAGATTCTCCGAGCACCACGCGACGATGGTCTCCGGCTGCACGTCCCGGCCCGGTCGCCGGACCACATAGACGAGGACGTCCTCGTCGGACAGCTCTGACGGCACGCCCACGACTGCTGCTTCTTGGACGTCGGGGTGCTGCTCGATGATCCGTTCCACCTCCAACGACGAGATGTTCTCGCCGCGCCTGCGGATGATGTCCTTCTTGCGGTCGACGAAGTAGTAGAACCCGTCGGCATCCATCCAGGCGTTGTCGCCGGTGTGGAGCCATCCGTCGCCGTCCAGTGCTTCAGCCGTGGCCTCGGGGTTGTTGAAGTAACCGCGCATCATGGCCGCATTGCGGATGAGCAGCTCCCCCGTGGTGCCTGGCGGGACGTCCCTTCCATCCTCGTCAACGATGCGCGCCTCGGTACGCGGCACCGCTGGATCGGGATGGTGGCGGGGCTTCCCCATCGCGCCGGGTCGGCGTTCCCCGGTCAGCGACTCCGCGAGCCCGAAAGTCGTCTCGCTCATCCCGAACCCGGAGATGATCGTCATGCCGAACCTCTCCTCAAGCGCAAGGCGAGCCTCGTGGGTGTGTGCGGGCACGCCGTAGGCCACCTCGACGGAGTGATCGCGGTCGTCGTCGGCGGCGTCCTTCTTGGAGAGGATGGTCGCCATGGCCCCGATGTAGTTGAACGCTGTGACCTTGTGACGCTTGACCTCAGGCCAGAACCGCCGGGCACTGAATCGGGGAGCGAGGACAATCGCACCGTGCGCGCCTATGGCGCCCATGGAGGAGTATGCCTGGGAGTTGATGTGAAACAGGGGGAGGCAAGCATAGATCCGTCCACCGTCGGCCATACCCATCCACGTGGGGTAACTCTGTCCGGTCAGCACGAAGTTGGCCTGCGTCTGCATGACCCCTTTCGGATCTCCCGTCGTCCCCGAGGTGTAGATCAGGCTCATCAAGTCATCACCACGAGGGGTCACCTGCGGCGCAACAGTACTCGCGCTCGCCGCGGCTTCCGCGAAGCTTTCGTGCTGGGCATCACCATTGATGGTCAGCACTGCCCGGAGGTTCGGGTGCTCGACTTCGACGCCGTCGAGCACGGGCAGATACTTTGGCTCGGTCAGAACGAAACGCGCCTCGGAGTTGCCGATCAGGTACGACGCTTCTTGGTGTCGGAATCCGGTGTTGATCGCTACGAGACACGCTCCGATCTTGGCGAGTCCCAGCCAAGCCGACATGAACTCCGGGGAGTTGTCCATCATGAACGCCACGCGGTCGCCCCGCCGGATGCCGAGCCCCATCCACGCGTTCGCGGCGCGGTTCACGCTGGTGTCGAAGTCCTCATAGCTGGTCTCGGAGTCATCACCCGTCCAGATGAGATAAGGACGAGCGGGCACGCGAGCGGCCGCCGTCTCGTAGAACGACCGAAAATCGAGTGCGGGGGTAGTCATTGACTCTCCTAACAAGACTGTTTCTCATCAACCGTTGCCGCAGGCGCTCACCGCAGGAAAGCGAGCAGGGCTGCCGATCACGGCGAGGTGGTGTTCCCGTTCGGGCCGATGGCTTGCAGGCGCAACCGGTGCTTCATCAGCTTCCCCGATGCGTTCCGCGGAAGCTCCGACACGAACGCGTACTCGGCCGGCTGCTTGAAGCGTGCGAGGCGTCCTGACGTGTGGAGACGAAGTCGGTCCTCATCGTCGGGCGAGCCCTTGCGGAGCACCACGTACGCGAGAGGCACCTCGCCCCACTTCTGGTGGGGTTTGCCGATCACGGCCGCGTCGATGACGTCAGGGTGCTCGAGCAGGCATTGCTCAACCTCGGCCGATGAGATGTTCTCCCCGCCGCTGATGATCACGTCCTTCAGACGGTCGACGACATAGAGATAGCCGTCCTCGGTCATGACTCCGACGTCGCCCGTGTGAAGCCAGCCATCGCGCATGGATTCGGCTGTCGCGTCCGGACGGTTCCAGTACTCGCGGACCACGTTGGGGCCCTTGATGACGATCTCGCCGCGCTCTCCCCGGTCACGCTCATGGCCGCCTTCGTCGACGATACGCACGTCGACGAAGAACGACGGCCTGCCTGACGATCCGATCTTCTCGACGGCTTCTTCCGGCGACATCGTGCTGATGATCGCCGTGGCCTCGGTCATGCCGTAGCCGTTGCAGACGGGAATGCCACGCTGCGCGTACAGGCGGACGACTTCGGCCTTGACGGGCGCCCCGCCGCAATAGATCCAACCGACCGAGCTCAGGTCGGCCTCGTCGAACTCGGGCTGGGACGCGAGCATCTCCAGCATGACCGAGGCACCGAAGAATGAGTTGACCGCATGCGCAGGAATCAGTTCGAGGATTCGAGCCGGGTCGAAGCCGCGTTCCAGCACGACGGTTCCGCCCTTGAGGAACGTGTTGAGGAAGTTGACGTTGATCCCACCGATGTGGAACAGGGGTGCAGCCACCAGGGCAACGTGATCGGGCCCGAGCCCAAAGGTGCAGTCGTGCGAAACAATCGCGGAGATGAGATTATCGAACGTGATCATCACCCCCTTCGGCAGCCCCTCTGTGCCCGAGGTGTACATCAGGATGGCCAGATCCGTCCCGGCCGTCGCGACAGGAGGCGGTGGACTTGACCCCTCGGCGGCCAGCGAGGACAGGATCGGGCTCACACCCAGGTCGTTGGCGAGGATCGACGTGCACGGGGACTCGACCGAGATGCTCTCGATGGCCGGCGCAAGCGTCGTGTCGTAGATGAGGCACGAAGCGCCGGAATCTTCGACGATGAACTGAATCTCCCGAGCCGTCAGGCGCCAGTTGATGGGCGTCATGACCGCTCCAAGCCGGGCGCAGCCGAACAGCACGGCGACGAACGCGGGGTGATTGACACCCACGTAGGCGACGCGGTCCCCGGGACCTACGCCCAGGGCGCTCAGCCCCGCGGCAACCCGGGCGCACTCAGCATCGAGTTCGGCATAACTCCAGCTCTTGCCCTCGAACACCAAAGCGATTCGGTCAGGCGACCGGGCGGATCTCCGCGCGATCCATTCTCCAAAACCAGGCAGGGACGACATGCTGGATGAACCTCCGTTGAAATCAGCGAAAGGTGAGGTGGTCGGGTAGGTGCCGGGCGAGATGCCGCAGCAGAGACGCCTACGACGTGATTACGCCGAGCCCTGCGGCGGCATCAGCCAGGAGTTTTTGCGTGTATTCGTGCTGCGGACGGTGGTAGATCTGCTCGGCGGTCCCCTCTTCGACGAAGACACCGCGGTGCATCACGATCACGCGGTCGCTCATGTACTTGACGGCGCCGAGGTCGTGCGAGATTGACAGAATTCCCACTCCCGTGTCTTGCTGAACGTCTCGCAGGAGGTTGAGGATCTGCACACGGATCGACACGTCGAGCGCGGAGACAGGTTCGTCGAGCACGAGGCAATGCGGCTTGGTGCTGAGGGCTCTGGCGATCGCGACTCGTTGGCGCTGGCCGCCGGAGAGTTGATGTGGGAAGCAGTCACGAACACGGCGGGGTTCCAGGCCGACCTGCGCGAGCACCTCGTCGACCCTGGTGGAGATGTCCTGCCGGGACATGTCCCCGAGTTCCATCAGTGGCTCAGCGACCACTCTGGCAATCGACATTCGTGGATTGAATGATGTGTATGGATCCTGGAACACCGCCTGGACCCGCCGGCGGTACTCACGTCGCCCCGGCCGGTCAAGGCGCGCGATGTCCTTCCCTTCGAAGCAGACTACGCCCGACGTCGGCTGTTCCAGGCCCAGGGCCATGCGAATGCAGGTCGTCTTGCCACTGCCGCTTTCTCCGACGACCGAGACTGATTCGCCTCGAAAGACCTGAAGGTCCACCGAGTCCACGGCGCAGAACTGGACGCTCGGGGTGCCGAGAAGGGTGCGCTTGATGGTGAACAGCTTTTTGGCCCGACTCAGCTCAAGTGTGGGTGGTGTACGGTCGGACCGCTCGGGCACATCGTCCCGGTCGCTCACAGTGATGCTCGACGTAACGGGCCACAGCTGCTGAGTCCGCAATCCCTCGTCGGCACGGTGGCAGGCCACCTGGTGACCGGGCGCGATCTCGCGCAGTGCGGGTATCTCCGATACACATCGGTCCACCACTGCGGGGCAACGGTTCGCGAAGGGGCAACCCGCCTGCCCTTCAGCCGGGTCAGGCGGATTCCCCGGGATCGGGGTCAGCCGTTGACCGACTTCGGTGATCGACGGCAGGCAGCTCACCAGTCCCATGGTGTACGGATGGCGTGCGGAGCTGAACAGGGTCCTGGTGGCCGCTGTCTCAACCACCCTCCCCGCGTACATGACGGCTGCCCGGTCGCAGATGCGCGAGACCACTCCCAGGTCATGAGAGATGAACAGCAACCCAGCGCCGAGTTCGGCCTGGAGGCCGGACAACAGGTCCAGGTAGGCGGCCTGCACCGTGACGTCCAGCGCTGTCGTTGGTTCGTCGGCGATGAGCAGGTCCGGTTTGCAGGAGATCGCCGAGGCACCGACGATTCGCTGCCTCATTCCCCCACTGAATTGGTGGGGGTACTGCCTGACACGCCGCTGCGCGTCGGGGATCCCCACTCGTTCGATGAGGTCGACGGCGGCCTCATGCGCCTGCGAGGCGCTGGCTCCGCCGTGAACCCGCAGCGGTTCGGAAACCTGGTGGCCGATACGCAGCGCAGGGTTCAGGGACGCTGTGGGATCCTGCAGGATCGTGCCGATGCGGCTTCCCCGCAAGGCCCGCTTCGCTTTCTCGTCCAGGGCGCCCATGTCCTTTCCGAGGAACACGACCGCGCCCGCGTCGATACGAGCGCCGTGAGGCAGCAGCCCGAGCACCGCGTTAACGGTCATCGACTTGCCTGATCCAGACTCACCCACGATCCCGAGCGTCTCGCCGCGGGCGAGCTGCAGTGATACGTCGTGGAGGATCGAGAGCTTGCCACGAGCGGTGTCGATCGAGAGGCTCAGGCCATGGATCGACAGCAAGATGTCGTCACCTTGCTGCGACTGGGACGTCGAACTTGATGCCCTGCGCGGCACTGCGGCACCTGAGATGTTCATCGATGGCCTTCCAATCGCGGGTCAAACCGAACCCGCGCCCAATCACCAAGTGCATTGAAGCTCATAACAGCGAGGAAGATAAATAGTCCGGGGATCGCCGTGAGCCACCACGACGTGCTCATGTACTGGCGACCTTGGTCGATCATCGAACCCCACGACGCCTTGTTCGGGGGCAGACCGACGCCCAGGAAGCTGATGGATGCCTCGAGGACCACCGCGGCACCGATCTGTAGCGTGGCCAGCACGATGATCGAGGGCAGCACGTTGGGCAGAAGGTGACGAACGATGATCTTCCACGTGGAGCATCCGGCCACCCGCGCCAGGGCGACGAAGTCGGAGTTCTTCAGCACCAGGACCTCACCGCGAATCAGCCGGGCGTAGGTCGGCCAGAGCAGCAGGCCGACGGATACGAACACGGTCACGATGGACGGGGTGAAGATGGACGCGAGCAGGATCGCGATGAGCAGACCCGGGATGGACAACGCTACGTCCGTTCCTCTCATCAAGACGGCGTCGACCGACTTGTTGAGGATGCCGGCCAGGAGACCGACCGCGGTGCCGATCAGGCATGCCAGCGCCACCCCGACGACCCCGACCAGGAGTGAGACGCGGGCCCCGTAGGCGAGGCGAACGAATATGTCCCTGCCCAGTTGATCGGTGCCGAGCAGGTGAAACGCCCCATCACCTCCAGTCCGGAACGGCGGCGCGAGGCGTCCCTGGAGACTGCCTTGGCTTTCCCCGTAGGGAATGAGCCATGGGCCTACGACCGCGAAGACCGTGAGCAGAGCGACGCCTGCCATGGGTAGCCACGGCAGAACACGGCGGACAGGGCGACGCGAACGGATCCGACCACCTGGACGGCCCGCCTGTTCTGGCGGGGAGACGGCGTTGGTGAGGTCGTTCATCAGGCGCTCCTGATACGGGGGTTGAGGCAGGCGTAGAGAACGTCGACGACGAAGTTGCCCATGATGTAGGCGACAGACATGAACAGCACGATGACCTGGACCACAGGGAAGTCACGCTGGTTCACTGCCTGGACGACGGCCCGCCCGATCCCCGGCCATCCGAACACGGTCTCGACGATGATGGATCCGGAGAGCATGCTCAGCAGGACGAGCGCGCCGAGCGTCAGGACGCTGAGTGAGGCATTGCGGAACGCGTGCCGCCAGAGCACGGCTCGCTCGCTGACGCCTTTGACACGAGCGAATCGGACGTACTCGGTTCCGAGCGTCTCGAGCATGGAAGAGCGAGTCAGTCGAAGCAGCCCTGCGATGGCGAAGATCACCAAGGTGGTCACCGGAAGAATGAAGCTCTGCCACCCCTGCGAGCCGGAGGTGGGGAGCACTCCGAGGGTGACGCTGAACAGCAGGATGAGAAGAGTGCCGACCCAAGGGCTCGGCAGTGCCTGGGCGGCGGCAGCCAGTCCACGGACGCATCGATCGAAGCGTCCATCGCGTCGCGCGGCGGCATAGACGCCGGCGGGCACGGCCAGGAGTACCGTGACCAGGAAGGCGATCGATCCCAGCATCAGGGTTGCACCAACGCTGCTCATGACCACATCGACGGCCGGTCGGTGGTAGTGGATCGACTGGCCGAAGTCGCCGCGCAGCGCATTGGACAAGAACGTGAGGTACTGCTCCAGAAGCGAGCGATCGAGCCCCAGAGTGGCCCGCAGGCTCTCTATCTCTTCCGTGGTCGCGTTGGCCGACACCATGAGGTTCACCGGGTCGCCCGACGCACGTGCCAGCAGGAACACGATGATCGATGCGCCGAACACGGACACGAGCGCTTGAGTAAGCTTGACGAGGATGAACTTGAGCATCAGTACGCAACTAACTCTGACTGGATGGATAAGGGTCACAGGACATTGCTGCCACCGCGGCACCTCCGCCGGGGCCCTGTCAGCGGGCCGGTTCGTCAGCTGAGGTGGCGCGGTGGCGCGGAATCATCGGCCCGCCAGTGTGATGAACTGGTAGTTGTTCGGGCTGCCGTTGCCCGCCTGCAGTGTCCACCCGGCAACGCGGCCCGAGACTGCGAAGGTGGCGTTCTGAACCGCGATCTGCAGCCCGTACTGCTCATCGATCAAGCGGCTCATCATCGTTTCGATCAGAGCTGCCCTGGCTTTGGCGTCAGACTCTTGAACGATCCGTGCGATCTCGGCGTCGGTCTCGGCGTCATTGACCACGAACCGGAAGCCACCCGTCGACGCGATGGCGCGGGTGGACGCCGACGGCTTCATCGCCCCAGGCACCGAGTAGACAACCGCGTAGTCCGCGGACTTGCTCCTGGACTGGTTGTTGGCGATCACGGTGGCGGGGTCGAGCTTGGACAGCTTGACGTCGATCCCGATCGCCTCCCAGTACTGCCCGATCGCCTGGGTAATAGCCGACGTTTCGCTCGCGCCCCCCGAGTCGACGAGCTTGATAGAGAACCCATTGGGATACCCAGCGGCAGCCAGCAGCTTCCTCGCCTGATCGGGGTCGTACGACAGCGGCTTCCACGCTTCGCTGTAGCCGGGGAAGCCCTTGCGCACGTAGTAGCCGAACGAATCGGTGGCTCCCGCACCCGCGTAGATGGACTTGACGATCTCTTCCTTGTCGATCGCCATCGCCAGGGCGTGCCGGACCGTCTTGGCGTTCTTCGCTGAGGCGGGGTCTTTGCTGTCGCCGACCCATGGCATCTGTGGGCGGTAGTCACTGGTCGCCGGAGCCGAGAGTCCCGGGAGGACGACCCAGCTCTGCGTCGCATCGCGGGTCTCCATGATCTTGAAGTTCTGGGACTTGGCGCGCTTCAAGGTATCGCCGGCCACCTGGACCACGTCCACTTCGCCTGACTCGAGCGCCGCGAGTTGGGTGCTCACGTCAGGAATGACTCGAAGCACAAGAGTCGGGTAATCGGCGTCGCGAGCGAAGTGCCCCTTGACGCGCGTGAAGGTCACCTGCGAGCCGGCGCTCGTCGAGGTCCACTCAAACGGTCCCGTACCGACGGGCTCGCGCGCTGCGGTCTTGTCGCCCACCTTTTCGACATAACGGCGGGACAGGATCCATGCCGTGTCGCCCAGTGACTCCAAGAAGAATGGGTTCGGCTTCTTCAGGTGGAAGCTGACGGTGCGATCGTCGACCTTCTCGACGGATGCGACGTTCGAGCGGATCGCCTGGGCGGTGAAGCCCGTGCTGGACGGCTCCAGCCATTTCTGTGCCGTGAAGACGACGTCGTCGGCGGTGAGGTCGCCGTATCCCTTGTGGAACGGGACTCGCTCACGGAGGGTGAACGTGTAGGTCAACCGGTCTTCCGAGACCTGCCAGCTCTCCGCGAGGTCGGGCTCCGGGGCGCCGTCGCCCGAGATCGTGACCAACGTGTCGTAAACCTGGCCGTAGACAGGCAGGTTGGCGAGCACCGCGTTCCACGACAGCGCCGTGTCGTTGCCGAAGCTGTTCAGCACCACGGTCACCTGTCCGCTCGGGCCGCTGTCCTTACCGGCGGAGGAGCAGGCTCCAGCGCCGAGCACCAAGACCGACAGGGCCACACTCGCCACGCCCCGGAGGCGTTGGCGGCGAGGCCCCCGCCGAGCGGACATCCTCACGATTCGCTGCATCGTTGCACTGGGAAACGCCAGGTCCATACCCACACCTGTCCTTTTGCGCTCTGGGGTGTCGCGTTGACTAAGACAGCGTCTTGATTATGCTAGTGTGGCTACAGTCACAGGCGCTGTCAATAGCGTGTCGCGATCACTGCACAGCTGTCTCAGTGGGAAAGACATACTGTTCCAGACGGCGACTCCACTGCGAGATCGGGAAGGTACACGCGTGAGCTCCAGCCCAGACACTTCCGACAAATCGGCATCCACCTCTGCCCCGACCGTGACATTTCGCGTCACCACGCTGCTCGGCTTGGTGGGGCGACGAGAGAATGGGATCGGTCCGCGCGAGGCGGAGCGAGTCACCGGAATCGATCGATCCGCAGCCAGCCGATTGTTCCGCCAGTTGGAGGGCCTCGGTTGGGTCGAGCAGGTTGACGACCGTGGCACGTACACGGTCGGACCCGAGATGTTCGCCGTTGCGGCGGCGGTCAGGCAGCGAGACTCGCTCTGGAAGGCCGCGGGGCCGCTGCTCGCAAGCCTGACGGAGCGCTTCGACGAGACAACCTACCTCGCCGTGAAGCGCGAACACCGGGTGGTCTTCCGCGACAAGGTGGACTGCACCCAGCGCATCCGGTACGTGCTGGAGCTGAACGAGCCATTCCCCCTGACGACCGGCGCGGCCGGCAGGGCGATCCTCTCCGCCTTGACGCCGGCCGAGCGCGACGAAGTCCTTGCCGAGGGGCTCATCGCGTACACACCGAGCAGCGTCACCGATCCCGAGCGGTACCGAGCGCAAGTCGACGAAGATCGCTCCCTCGGCTACAGCTATTCGAGGAGCGGGTGGGTCGCCGGTGGCGGAGGTGTGGCGTCGCCGTTCTTCAACGCGGCAGGCGACTGCATGGGGGCCATCACGGTCAGCGTTCCGATCGACCGTCTGCCGGCCGATCGCGCGTCGGCCATCGGTTCCGTGGTCAGAGAGTCGGCACGGGCTTTGTCGCGGCGGCTGGGCTACTCAGGTGCCCCTTGGGGCGACGCCACGACGACCGGGAACCAATCCGTGGGTGAACCAGCGTCTTGACGGGGGCTCATCACGCGTCGGCTTGCCTGAGCGCCGAGTGTTGCCGGCGTAATCGGTGAGGATGGGCGGCACAGGAACGCCCCGCCAGTGGTTAACGGGCGGGGCGTCGGTGATCTTGATGCCGTGGTGGCGACGCTGTGGTGCTCGCGATGCCGGTTCGGGCTGACCGATGATCCACCGCTACCGGTTCATCTCCGAGCACCGCGTCACCTACGGCGTCACACCGCTGCGCCGCGGCCTGGCGGTATCCCGACGGCAGGCTATTACGAGTGGCACGCCGCCCAGCCACCCCGTCACTCAGGGCTTGAGCTGATCGTCAAGCCAGTCGCAGATGTCACGTTGAGCGATCGCGAGCGCGTCCAGCTGACAGTGCGCACATCCAGGCGTTCCTGCCGGGTACAGCTTCAGGGCCTTGTCGGGATGCTTGATGTCGTCATAAACGGCGCGAGCGTCAGACACCGGAACCAGGGCGTCACTCTCGCCGTGCATCACGAGCACCGGTGCCGACACGTTGCCCATCACATCGGGCCCCAGTTGGAACTTGCGTGCGTGCTCGATGAGCGCTTCACGTCCCTCGACCCCCAGGAACCGCTCCAGCTGCCGGATTCGGGAACCTCTGCGACCAGACGCGGCCTTCTCGTCGAAGACGCGGGGGTCGATCCCGTTCATAGCGCCCCAGATCACCGTCGCCCGCAGCCTTGGCTCGAACGCAGCAGCACGTGCGGCGAAGTACCCGCCGAGGCTCGACCCGATGAGTCCGATGCGGTTGGCATCGACCTCCACCAGCCCTTCCAGGTAGTCGACCGCCGCAGCGGCAGCGACCTCGAAGTCATAGCTCCCGTAGATTCCTCGCATCTTCGCCGCGCCCTGACCCGGGCCGTTGAGCAGGAGAACGGCATACCCACGCTCGGCCAACGCCGCACCGATCTTGAAGTACTGCTCCTCTGCCCACGCGTCGATACCGCCGAAGTCGATCACGGCTGGGAGTTGGGTGCCGTCGGCGACGTCGGGAACACACAGATAGCCGGGGAGGCTCGCCCCCTGAAACGGCACCTCAACCGGAACGAACGCGGGCTTCATGCGGCGCGCCGCCTCCAGGAAGCAGCGCACCGAGTCCTCCAGCCCCGGCGCGACTTCGGAGGCGCCGGAGATGTCCGCCAGCTGTCCTGAGATCCGGTGGTAGATCGTGGCGCGCAGGAACGCATCGCGCGCCGTGATGTCATGTCCACCGGCTGCTGATTCGCGGGCGTCCGCCTCGATCGAGTGCGCGAGCTTGGAGAAGCCCGCTTGCCATGCCGCGTCGTCTCCCACAGGAAGCGCCTTCGCCACGGAGTGGACCTCGCTGAAGTCGGCGCCCCTGACGTAGCAGTAGGAGAAAAGCCGAAGCATTTGCGTCGACCACTCGAGGTTGTCGGGGAAGTACTCGAATGCTCCGAAGGGAACGGAGTTGACTGATGAGTTGGCCGCCTGGCTGTTGGTCATGGTGTCCTCACTGATGGGGTTGTTGAGGGCTCGGTCGCGATGTGTCGCCGCCTCGACCGGAGACCGCCCGGCGACACCACGATCTAGGGCTCGATGGACAGGACTGCCGTGGCGTGAGCGGCGAGGGTCATCCCCATACCGTGCACCAGCGACACCGCGGCGCCGGGGATCTGCCGTTCATCCGCCTCCCCTCGCAGTTGCTCCACTGCGTCGAGAATCAGGTAGAGACCCAGCATGCCCGGGTGCAGGTAAGCAAGCCCTCCGCCACTCGGATTGAGTGCGAGCGAGCCGCCCGGAGCAATATTGCCGTCGGCGACGAAAGGCCCACCCTCACCCTTGGGGCAGAATCCGAGATCTTCGAGCAGGATCAGCAGGCTGATCGTGAAGGCGTCGTAGACGTGGGCCGTATGGATGTCAGCAAGGTCGACGTCTGCCATCTGTAGTGCACGTGTGGCGCTCACGTCGGCGCGCGTCCTCGTCAGGTCAGACATGCCGAGAATGTTGCGATGGTTGCTTTCCTCGGCTACGCCTCGCACATACACCGGCGGCCTTCGCATCGACCGCGCCCTGGCTGCGGACGTCACGATGACGGCCGCACCTCCATCGGTGACGAGGCAGCAGTCGTACTTGTGCAGAGGTGAGGCGATCAGTGGTGAGGCGAGCACGTCTTGCACGGAGAGCGGATCCGTAAATCGAGACCTCGGGTTCTTGACTCCCCACTCGCGTGCGGAGACCGCAACCTGCGCGAGTTGTTCGCTCGTCGTACCGAACTCGGACATGTGACGATTCGCGATCATGCCGAAACTGCCCACCGGGTGGATGAGTCCGTACGGCTCCTCGTAAGCCAGCTTTTCCGAAAGGCTGACAAGCTTGCCTCCGTCCGACCTCTGGGTGCTGCCATACGTGACCAGAGCCGTCTCGCACAGGCCGGCTTCGATCGCCGCCGCGGCGTGAGCCAGATGAGCGATGAAGGAGCAACCTCCAAGATTGCTGGAGTCCATGTGCCGTGGTCGAAGTCCCATGTACTCCGACACGCTGAGAGCCGGGAACGCGTGGTACGCCGAGGCGACGAATACGCCATCGATCTCATTCTTCGTCACCCCCGCGTCGGCTATCGCACGCTGGGATGCCTGAGCCGCCAGGCCCAGGGGCGAAAGGCCGTGACCCGGCGCAACATCCGCCTCGCCCACTCCCACGATGGCGACCTTGCTCCGAATGCTCATGCGGCGTTCACCTTTTCCACGGGACGGAAGTGCGGCAACGTCGCAACCTCGTCGAAGTAGGCCTGAACCTCGAGTCCCACCACAACCGAATCGACGTCGCATTCGTGCAGGTCGGCCAGGACGCGAAATCCCTCGTCGAGATCGACCAGCACGAGCGTGTAGGGCACCTCGGATTCAAAGCCCTTCGCACCGGCGCGATACTGAACCGTGAACGAGTAGACGATGCCGTGGCCGGCTGACTGCTCCTCGTGCAGCTTCGACGACCAGCAGGTCGGACAGATCGCCCGCGGGTACGACGGCACGGCACCACAATCCCCGCAGCGCTGGTACGCCAAGCGACCTTCCCGCGCCGCCGCGAACCAAGTGGCCTCTTCGCCCCGGGCAACCGGGACCGGCTTGTCAGAACTCATCGTCCGGCCGCGCACTCATAGGACTCCCATCAAACTGAGACGCTGTCTCATCGCAAGCTGCCATACGTCCACACCCGTTGTCAACGAATCCGCCTGCACGCCCTCGTTGACACCTGACACCGCAGGCGGATAGCTTCAGTAAGACACCGTCTCAATTGTAGTTCGATTCGGAGGTCCAATGAGCTCAAAGGGCGTACGTCGATGACGTCTCCTGCGCTCATGCGAGCGGTTCAGATCGCCTGTCATGATGGCCCGGCAGCGGTCGAGCTCGTGGAGATGCCACGACCAGTGCCAGGTCCAGGTCAGGTGCTGATCGAGGTGTCCGCGGCCGGGGTGTCGTTCCCGGACTTGTTGATGACTCGCGGCCGGTATCAGATGAAGCCGGAGCTCCCGTTCGTGCCCGGCGCGGAGATCGCCGGCGTTGTGGTCGAGTCCGCGCGAGGGTCGCGTTGGAGACCGGGTGACCGTGTCGCAGCAGTTCCGGGGCTGGGCGGATTCGCGCAGTACGCCGTCGTGAATGAAGAGTTCGTCTTGCCGATCCCCGACGGCCTCGCACTCGAGACCGCGGCCGCGATGCCTGTCAACTACCTCACCGCATACTTCTCGTTGGTCCACCGGGCCCAGCTTGCGGCCGGCGAGAGTGTTCTGGTGCACGGGGCGGCCGGCGGCCTCGGAAGCGCATCCATACAGGTCGCCAGAGCGTTCGGCGCTGGGCACGTCGTCGCCGTCGTATCCTCCCCGGCCAAGGGAGAGGTCGCGATTCGCGCAGGCGCAGACGAGTTCGTCCTGGTCGAAGGCTTTGTCAGCCATGCCCGCAACCTGGGGGGCGTCGACATCGTGGTCGACCCTGTTGGCGGAGACCGATTCACCGATTCGCTGCGGGCGTTGCGTGACGACGGTCGGCTCCTTGTCGTGGGGTTCACCGCCGGCGAGATCCCGACAGTCAAGGTCAACCGACTACTCCTCAACAATGTGAGCGTCGTCGGTGCCGGTCACGGCGCCTACACATCTCGGCGCGCAGGCTACGAGCAAGCCGAGTGGGATGCATTGCTCCCGCATATCGAGTCAGGGCTCCTCGATCTACCGCAGCTCACCACGTTCCCGCTTGAGACGGCCGCCGAAGCCCTGCGCGAGATGGATGAGCGTCGCGTGCTCGGCAAGGTGGTCTTGACTCTCTGAGGTCGTCGCCGCGATTGCGATGTCCGAGCCCGGGACCGGGTCGAAAACTGCAGGCCATCGGGACCCAGACGTTCATCAAGAAGGATCTGATCTCTCGTGCAATCTGAAGCAGTGACGGAGACTCCTACAGCGCCAGGGGTGACTGCGGAGGTCCATGGTGGTGTCGGGCTGATCTCTATCGCTCGTCCCGACCGGCTCAACGCGCTGACCAGCCAGACGACCGTGGAGTTGCGGGACGCATTGCTCGCGATGGATGCGCGTCGGGAGGTCGGTGCGGTGGTCCTTCGTGGCGAAGGCCGAGCCTTCTGCGCGGGGGCCGACCTCGAGGCTGGGGTCGGCGACACGTCGTTCAGCGACCCCGTGGAGGCGATGCAGGCCGGGCTTCGTCACGGCACAGACGTGATCTGGGCGATGCGTACGATCCGTCAGCCGGTGATCGCTGTCGTACAGGGGCACGCGATCGGCGCTGGGTTCGCGTTGGCTGCTGCCGCCGACGTCCGAGTCATCGGCCCGGAGGCGGCGTTTTCGGCCCCCTTCCTTCGGCTGGGGTTGACCGTCGGCGACCTCGGACTCTCGTGGTTCCTGCCACGGATCATCGGCCTCGGCCGAGCGGCTGAACTGTTCTACTCCGCCGGCGTGATCAAGGCCGATCGAGCTGTCGAGTGGGGGCTGGCGACCCACGTCAGCGCCGACCCACTGGCGGAGGCGATGGAGTACGCCGCGGGGGTGGCTGACTTCCCCTCGTTCGGGGTCCAGACGAGCAAGGATCTGATCAACGCTGGTGGATCCTCCGGCCTGCGCGAGCATCTCGACGCCGAGGCACGGGCTCAGGTCATCGCAGGACTGACCGGCGCAGCGCGACGCGCGATGGGCCGCGCCTCCGAACGAACCACCAAGAAGAAGAGCGACCAGCGACCATGAACCGCCAGGCCAGCCCACGTATCAGTGACGAGCTGCGCGAGCAGGGCTGGCCGATGCCGGACAACACGAGGCCCAGCTCATGGCCGAGCTGGGCCTCGTCGCCAGGGTGCAACGACGCCGGCGTGAGCTGACCCGGCCGGGCATGCGGCCAGCCGCCCCGGACCTGGTCAAGCGGAAGCTCACCACGCCCGCGCCGGACGTGGCCCGGTGCGGCGACACGGCCGAGATCGTATCCAGGGGATTGACACCAGGCGTTGCCAGAGGCTACAGGTCGTGGCGGTCAGGCAGGACGCGAGAGATGGTGCGGGTTGGACACGAGCAATCGTTCCCGCACACTCGCGCGGACGGTCTCAATGACCTCATCAGAGCGGTCGCTCAGAGAGCCATCGAGAATTGCTCGGCTCAGCGCCTCGTCGTCACAAACCCCGAGCCCTTCCAGCCGAGCACGGTGGCGAACGCCATGTTCATCGCGAAGACGCAACTCTCTGCGAAGCGTGCGCATCACGTTGGCGGCAATTCGCGCGTTGAAACCGAAGCGTGCCCCCAGGGGAATCGCTTCGGACTCCAAGAATGCCTCGACGCCGGCCGCCAGGTCGTCCGCGGTAGGCCGGCCGTACCCGCCGTGCGGTTCCGGCCCGCCCTCCTCGAGTACGTCTTCCGCACGGAACGGCGCGTCAAGACCAAGGCCGAGCATAACGTCGAACTCTTGCTCAGCGGCACGGCGACCGATTGCGAGCAACTCGATCGAGGTCTCAGCCCCGCTGAGGTGCCGGTCAGCCTGCAGAGCGCAGCCGAGTCCCCACCTGATGGTGGCGTACAGCTCCCACCAATGAACCTGCGCCGCACTCGGCCGCCATCCGGTGACCGATTCGTAACCGTCAAGCAGCTCATCCCGGGTGCCTACGCCGGCGGCTGGGAGCGCTGAGCCGAATCGCCAGACCTTCGCGCACAGCCAGCCGATGTCCTCCACGGGATCCCCGATATGGGCGCACTCCCAGTCGAGCACGGCACGCAAGCCCTCGCGTCCCAGGATGAGGTTGCCGAGCCGCAGGTCACCGTGCACCAGGCACTGCGACGCTGGTGGGGGCCGATTGTCGCGCAGCCACGCCACACCGAGCGCGAGGCCTGGGTCGGGCGGCCTGTCGCGACCGGACGATGCGAGCAGTCGCAGGATGGGGTCCGGATCCAGCGTTCGCAGCTCTTCGGAATCGATCGAGGCGCCGTGGATGCGCCCGAGTGTTTTTCCCAGGTCACCGGCGAGATGTGCCCTCACATCCGCGAAGGCGTCTTCGCGCAGGATGCGACGCGCAATGGTCTCTCCGTCGACATGGTCCATCAACATGTAGGTGCCGCCGACGACGTCGTCGCTGCCGACGACGTGCACGCGAGGAACTGGGACCCCGGCCGCCGCCGCAGCTGCCATGGCATCGGCCTCGAGCCGCAGCGAACCGGACCCAATGTTCTCCGCAGTGGAGATGCGTAAGACGTACCGCCGCTCGCGGCCCGCTTCGCCGAAGGTCACGAGCAGCGTTTCCCGGCTCGCACCACCTGTGAGCCGGTCAAGGCAGACGTCATCGTTCGTGCCGATCGCGCCTCGGACGATCTGCTCGAGTCGCCGCGAGCGCTGACTCTCCATCGCGGTCATAGGAACCCGAACATGTGGCCGGCCACCCGCCGGATCTGCATCTCTTCGCTTCCCTCAGTAATCCGATAGCGCCGGTGGTGCCGGTAGATGTGCTCGAACGGCTCATGCCGGGTATAGCCGACGCCACCGTGAACCTGCATGGCCTGATCCGCCGCCTGGCACACCAACCGGTTGCCCCGGTAGTTGCACATCGACACCAGATGACCGATCGTCACGGCCGGCAATCCCGCAGCGTGAAGCTGGTCCATTTCGAATGCGGTCCTGTGAATGAGCGTCCGGACAAGCTCGGCCTCCGTGCGCAACTCGACCAGCGGCCACTGGATCGCTTGGCGCGAAGCGAGCGGACGACCGAACGTGACCCGGTTCTTCGCGTACTCGACCGACCGATCGATGCAGTACAGGGCGGCACCCACGCCTGTGGCAGCCTGCCGGATGCGGTTTTCGTGGACGAACGTCTGAGCCACCGCCAAGCCCTCCCCCTCTCCCCCGAGGATCGCGTCGTCGGGGACCCGCACTTGATCGATCGTCAACTCGGCATGGTCGGTGGGCATGTTGAGGGTCCACCAGTAGAACGGAATGTCGAGGCCCGGGGCGTCCAGTGGGACGATGAACGCGGTGATGCCCGTAGCGTCGCCGGCCTTGCCGGACGTCCGAGCGAAGATCACGTCATGGGTGGTCCCCGGCGCGATCGTGTTGAAGCGCTTGGTCCCCGTGATCACCCAGTCACCGCCATCGCGTACCGCACGGGTAGACATCCACGTCGCATCACTGCCGTGTTCGGGTTCAGTCAGCCCAAAGGCAAGTCCCATGTCCCCGGTGATGCACGGCTCGACGAACTGTTCACGCTGAGCCGCCGTGCCGAAGCGGTGCATCAGCTCGACCATGACGAGATTGCCCACGACCGAGTGCTCGTTCTGCAGGTCGTTGTGCAGTCCTAGTCCGCGACGTGCCAGGTGCTCACGAATCGCGGCCATCTCAACATTGTCTCCGCCGTTGCCGCCGAGTTCCTTGGGCATGCTGTGGCGATAGAAGCCCGCCCGATCGGCCCGCCGGCGAGCTTCGGCCAGCAGTTCCAGCCAGTCTTCGCGAGGAACACCGCCCTGCTCGATGTCCGTCCGCGAGAACTCCCTTCGATGATCGAAGAAGCGTGCGTTGTCGTCCTCCTGCTCAAGCGGCACGATCTCTCGCTCGATGAAGGTGTCCAACGACCGTAGAAGGTCTTTCAGGTCGGGAGCGAGTTCAAGGTTCATGGGTCATCCTTTTGGCTAGGCCGAGGCGTGGGGCCGGTGGACCAGTGGGCTGGATGGACGCTGGGCTGCCGTCGACGCAGCATCGATGGCGCTCCGCGGGGAACCACCCGTCACGAGGGCCTGAGCCCGTCCAGCCTCACGCGGACGTCATCCCTCGTACCCGCCGCCGGTGACGATCAGCTGCCCCGACACGTAGTCGGCTTCCGGGTAGGTCAGCATGACGACCGAGCCGGCTGCCTCCTGAGTGCTGCCGGGTCGCCCGAGCGGGATGCGGTCCTTGAGCGCGTCCAGGAGCTGCGGGTTCACTCCAACCTTGATCTCTCGCCCCTCGACGGTGATCGTCGAATTGGCGTCCGCGCTCGTCTCGGTCAGACGCGTGTGGATGAAGCCGAACGCGACGCAGTTGACGTTGACGTTGTAGCGGCCCCACTCCTTCGCGAGAGTCTTGGTGAGGCCGATGACCCCGGCCTTGGCCGACGAGTAGTTCGACTGCCCGGCAATGCCGAAGACACCGGCGACGGAGGAAATGTTGACCACCTTGCGGTGGACGACCAGCCCCTGCGCACGCTCCTTCTTGACAGCTGCGCTGATGACAGGCTGCGCAGCGCGCAGGATGTCGAACGGCGCCTTGAGGTGCAGGTCGACGATCGCGTGCCACTGCTCGTCGGTCATCTTCTGGATGACCGCATCCCACGTGTATCCGGCATTGTTGATGATGATGTCGATCCCGCCGAAGTTGTCTACCGCGGCGGCCACAAAGCGGTCCGCGAAGCCCTTCCCCGTAACGCTGCCGGGGACCGCGAGCGCCTCGCCGCCGCTCTTGACGATCTCCGCGACCACCTCGTTCGCGGGATCGGCGTCGAGGTCGTTCACCACGACCCGAGCGCCTTCCTCGGCGAGCTTCAGGGCGATCGAGCGACCGATGCCGCGACCGCCGCCGGTCACCATGGCGGACTTGCCTTCAAGCTTTCCCATTGTCTGCCTTGCTTTCATCGCGCTGTCGTCTCCTTGCCGCAACGACGTGCGGCGGACGGTGGCCGAGGGCGGTGCGTACGTGACCGCGTATGGATGGCGCTCAGCGCCCGGTCGAGGAGCGCGTGCGCTCATGGGCACCGGAATCGTTGCTCAGACGGCCGGACAGGATCTCGGCGAGCCAGTCGAAAATAATGTCCGCGCCTGATTCGAAGTTGTCCATCGACACGTGACCGGCGCCGCCGAGCTCGGCCGTTCCGCGGACAAGGTCCACGCGCGGTGAGCCCGTTGCCGCCGCCACGGTCTGCTCCGCGTTCTCCCACGGCACGAGGTGGTCGTTCTCGCCGTGCAGCACGAGCAGTGGTACGTTCAGCTGCGACAGGACTGGCGCCAGGTTGAAGTCGTCCATGACCCGTAGCGCCTCCTCCAGGGTTTCCTGTCCCGTCACCCACAGGAGCTGACTGGCGGGAGCCGACAGCACGGCGTCAGAGCCGTACATCTGACGGACCCGCGGCCCGGCGTTGAAAGCGGCCCCCCATGCGGCGCAGCACTTCAGGCGCTTCTCGAACGAGGCCGCTCGCGGCGCATAGTAGCCGCCCAGGCTGTTGCCCAGCAGGCCGATACGGTCTGGATCCACGTCAGCGCGAGTCTCGAGATAGTCCACGCAGGCCGCGATGGGCACCTCGGTGTCGAACCGTGCGGGCATGCCTCGCAGCCGCAACGCCTCACCGACGCCCGGGGTGTCCACGACGAGCATGGAGAGTCCGCGCAGTCGGGCCTGATCACCGCGACGCAGGTACAAGATCTCCTTGAACATGTCGAAGCCGTCGATGTTGATGACGGTCGGCGACGGCCCGGGACCGCCGGCGGGTATGAAGAGGCAGGGCAGGCTGGTCCCCGCATAGGGAACCTCCACGAACTCGACCGGTTCACCTGAGCACGCGACAAAGGCAGCGAACTCGTCCAGGACCGAGCGGTAGGCGACCTGCTTCCTCTCGTCCGTGGCGTCCAGGTAGCGCTCGGCGAGGATGTAATAGATGCACGCCCTGCGGTGCTTGTGCGCGGCGGTGAACAGCCTGCCGGCCCTCTCGTCGACGCTCGCCTGGCCAGCGACCAGGTTGGCGACCGCCGACCAGGACTCGTACCAAGCCACCCCGGCGGGGGTATCGCCACGCTCGGCGAAGCTCCGGCAGGCACGATCGACCTCGTTGACGTCGGCTCCGGTGTTGAGAGCGAGCAGTACACCTTGGGAGTACATGGGCTCATCGGGAAAATACTGAAACGTCATTTGGCTTGCCTCTCAGTTGATGCGCACAGAACTGGTCTGGAGCTTGCGTGTCTGCGGGGGAACCTCGCCGACTGTGATCACGGATCCGGCGGTCATCAGCTCGAAAGCATCAGGTGCGACCTCCGCGACTGCACGTTTCAGCGAAAATCCGCTGCAGTGCATGGGAGCGATGAGCTGCGGTGAATACTCCGCGAGCCGGCGTGCGGTGTTCTCGATTCGATGGGCACTGATGCCGGGATGACCCGTGTGGAAGCCGCCCATGACGCCGTAGATGGTCTCGTTGGAGAGGAGCTTGCGCATGTGCTCGGTCGAGCTGACGATTCCGCGATGTCCGCACGGGTCGATCACGAGGACACCCTCACCCGCGATGTCGATGCCGAGCACTTGGTGGTCGTTGATGTCGTCAGGTTCGACGGCGCCGTCGGCGTGGACGCACCAACGGCCGGTCGGCGCCTCGAGTTCGAAGTCGAAGGTCGTCTCCATCTCACCGGAGGTGAACAGGCCAGGACCGAGCTGAATCGGTCCACGCGCCTGGATCAGACCGCCACCCGCGCGCTCGACCCGCTCGCGATTGAGGCCAATGTTGATCATCGGCAGCGTGACGTACGGTTTGACGATCATTCGGGGGTCGAAGGCGCCGGGGTGGACGATGACCGGCACCGGATGGCCGATGGCTTCCAGTACGCCAATTACCCCGCCGGTGTGGTCGGGATGGCCGTGGCTGAGCACGACTGCGTCGACGTCTGCAAGATCGATTCCTAGCAGGGCGGCGTTGTGCAGCACTACCGGCGCGGTGAGCCCGGCGTCGAACAGCACCGTGGTGACAGTTCCGGCGGAGAACGTCTCCACGTAGAAGCACAGCCCGTTCTCGGCGAGGATCTCGCCGTACTTCGAGTTGAAGTGTTGGTCCATCCCGTAGCGAGTGACGCGGCTGGTCGAGGGCAGCAGAATGTCGATGAAGTTCTCGTCGAGAACGGTGATGCGAACGCCGTCGCAAGGCATCGGCCCGTCTCCATTCCTCGTAGGTGGACAGTGAGTTCGACAGCTTGCCGCACTCGGTACGGGCTCAGGCGCTGCCCCACGTGGCGAGATGAGCCGGTTCCCGAGTGCCCGGACCGATGACGGAGGACGCCGCCGATCCGGGCAGTTCAGATGACGCGCAGCCGACGAGCTCGACGTCCGCCCATGGGAATGGCGCTGAGCTTGGCGGCAGCCACGCCTAGAACACCGCGACGGGCGTCAGCGGCGAACCGACGGCCCGCGTGATCGGCAGGGGCGGCCCAGAGAACATGAACTCCCAGCGCTGCTCCTCCGCGCAGGCTTCGGCGACCGCCTCGAGGTCGAAGATCTCCCCGACCCAGAGCCCCATGTAGACGAGGAAGATGATGTGCAACGGCTGGTTGGTGTCTGGCGTCTCGTTCGGGCGCACCTCCATTCCCCAGGTGTCAGTGGCCAGTGCGGCGATCTGCCGGTCACCCACCCAAGGAACCGCATCGAGGCCGAGACCCGGCGCGGACCCGCCCGCGTAGTCGCCCCAGGCTCCCCGGTCCCGCACCTGGGCCATCTGACCGGTGCGAACGAACACGAAGTCGCCTCGGCCAACCTTGACGCCCTGGCGGCGTTCGCACGCATCGAGTTGCTCGGAAGTGATCGCGTGACCAGGCTCGAGCCACGGCACGCCCAAGGCAGCAGGGACATCCAGCAGTACGCCGCGCCCGACCATACGCGTGCAGCCGGCGGTGATGGCGTTCTTCAGCGCGCCCTTGCTGCTCACCTGATCGGCGGCGAAGCCGTTGTACATCTTCCCCTCGAAGAAGATGTGCGCCAGAGCATCCCATTGGGTTCCACTCTGGAGCGGCATGATCAGCACGTCGTCGGCGCCGCGAAGGTGCCGGTCGTCGCCACCGTAGAAGTCGCGGATCGTCGTGCCGGCCACGACGTCCGCACCGTCCCGAATCATCAGGTGGATGGGGTTGAACCGCCCGAATGGGCCTCCACCGGACTGGGGCCCCGTGTCATCGATCGGTAGCCCCATCGCCACGATTCGTCCCGTCCTGACCAGCTTTGCCGCCCGGACGACCGCCTCCGGCGACGCGTAGTTCAGCGTGCCCAGCTCGTCGTCGTTACCCCATCGGCCCCAGTTGCTGTACTTCAGGCCGAGTTCCTTCACGGTGGCGATCGTGCGCGGCGCGGTCATGAGAGCTCCTCCAGGAAACAAGACAGTGTCTCATCGCGATAGTCCTGTAAGTCTCACGCCCTGTCAAGGAGCCTTCGCGGCGCCAGAGCGACTACGCCCGATCGCTCAAACGGAACGCCACCGCCGCCGCCGGTCGGTACCGGCGACCGTTCGTCCAGGTGAGAACGACACCGCGCCGGGCGTTCATAGCGAGGGCGACCTGGCGGTGCCTGCCGCACGACGAGCCGGCCACACCGAGAACCAGCGTTGGACCCCGGCCCGGATGGCGGAGCTGATTGCCCGGCTGTTCCGGCAGCGGTACACGCTGCGTGGGGTGTCGCTGTCGTCGGTTAATACTATTATCTCGGTAGGCATGATAGGGATTAAGCCGTTCACGGAACGACGGGACAGGACGTGCGAAACGATGGCTGACATCGAGGTCCGGCTGGTCACAGCGAGCGAGTACGACGCCGCCGGTGAGCTGGCCGAGGCGGCCTACCGCCACGACTACACGATCAGCGACGTCTACCGGGCCGACATCCGGGACGTCGCCACCCGCGCGGTCGAACATCAGGTGTGGGTCGCCGTGGACGTCGGCAGCGGCGAGCTAGTCGGGACCGTGGCCACCCCACGCCCAGGCGGGCGGCTCAGCGAACTGGCACGCCCCGGCGAGCTGGACTTCCGGCTGCTGGCCGTCTCTCCTGCCGCACGTCGGCGCGGAGTTGGGCGACTGCTGGCGGAGCACGTGATCGACCTGGCCCGGGCCCGCTACGCGGCCGCGGTGGTGATGAACAGCGGCCCGCAGATGCTCGGTGCGCACCGCCTTTACGAGCAGTTGGGATTCTCGCGCCTGCCGGAGCGGGAGACCCGCGTCGTGGACGGCGGAACACGGCTGCTCGCGTTCGGCCTGGACCTGACCACCGCCGCGGACGGCACGCCCACCCGGGCGCTGGACAACCCGGCGCTGGCCTCACTGAACAGCCACCACGCCCACCTCGCCGAGCGCCGCGGCGAGGTGGCCCGTTACCTCACCGACGTGTCCCCGTGGACCGGCATCCCCGACCAACCGACCGAGCAGGACTGGGCCGACCTCGCCGGTTTGCTCGGCCCTGGCGGGACCGTGGGCCTGCCCCCCACGGTCGTAGCGCCGACAGGGTGGCAGGAGATCGGCGGCGGTGAAGGTGTGCAACTCATCGACGAGTCCGTTCAGCCGCGACCGGACCCCGAGGCGGTCCTGCTCACTCCGGACGACGTCCCCGAGATCCTGGAGTTGATCGAGCACACCAAGCCCGGCCCGTACCTGCCCAGGACGATCGACATGGGCGCCTACGTCGGCATCCGCCGCCACGGGCGCCTGATCGCGATGGCCGGCGAGCGACTGCACCCGCCCGGCTTCACCGAGATCAGCGCCGTCTGCACCGACGCCGAGTTCCGCGGGCAAGGCTTGGGCACCCGGCTCGTCCTCGCCGTCGCCGCCGGCATCCGCGAACGTGGGGAGACCCCGTTCCTGCACGCCGTCGGTACCAACGTCAACGCGATCCGCCTCTACGAGAAGCTGGGCTTCCGGCTGCGCCGCCGCGCGGCGATGCACGCCGTGCAGATCCCCGGCGCCGACTAGGCACAGGCATCGCTCACCGCGCACCAGAGCACGCGAGCCCCCACCGACCGCGTGCCGGCCGGCATGCGGGGCGTCAGGAGGTGGCCCCGGCGGTGGAACCACTCGCCCGCCCGTGCTCCCCGGTTCATGCCGGCCTGGCAGCGTCGGATCGCGGCGTTCTTCGGCCAGGAGCTGCGATGAGGGCGGCGGTGTCGCACGAGAGGACTTCCCGGATCCCGTGGCCGGCGACGAGGTAGTCATTGATGCGAAGCCGACCCTGCTGGTCCAGGTCGGCGAGTCGGCCGGAGGCGCGCTCGCTCTCGCCGCGGAGAGCCTGCGCACCTCCGGGATCGAGATTTACGGCGCGGCCGGCGTACGGGTCATGTGATGTCTTTCAGCCGGTGACGGTGATGGGGGCGGCGATGCCGCTGGCGGATTCGGTTCTCGGCGTGCCCGCCACCACCTCGTCGGAGACGATCGGGCCGGGCTCCCAGCCCAGAGGCGGGTCGGGAATCTCCCGGCGGAGCACGGGGGCGACCTCGGCCTGGAACAGTTCCAGGCTGTCCCGGTGCTGGGCGTCGGTCAGGCCGCTCGCGTCCGCCTGCAGGTGCAGCACCTGGTGGCCGAACCGCTCGTGGTAGCGGTGCACCTTGTCGATGATCTGCGCGGGGCTGCCGATCAGGGCTGACGAGCGCTCAACGAAGTCCTCCAGCGTCGGGAACACCGGCGGGACGCCGAGCCGTTCGGCGAACTTGAGGTGACCCGCGAAGATCGGCCGGTACGTCTCGATCGCGTCCTGGCTGTTCCTGGCGGCGTAGAAACCCGCGGTGCCGGCACCGATGGTAATCAGCTTCGGGTCGTGGCCGTAGTGCACCCAGCGCTCGCGGTAGTGGTCGATCAGCTCCGCGTACGGGTCGATCGGGTTGGTGACGTTCGCGGAGAACAGCGGATCGCCGTAGCGGGCCGCCAGGTCCACCGATTCTCTGCTGGTGGCGCTACCGTGCCAGATCCGGATCGGGCGCTGGTAGGGCCGCGGCCAGACCTCGGCATCCTTCAGCCGCGGCCGGAACTTCGCGGCGTAGGTGATCTTGTTCTCGTGCCAGAGGCCGCGGAACACCTCGTAGGACTCGGCGTTGCGGTCCCATTGGTCCTCGGGCGTGACGTTGAACAGGTTGCGCTGCGCCTCGCCGTTGCCCTTGCCGATGATCAGGTCCAGCCGGCCCTGGGAGAGGTGGTCGAGGGTGGCGTAGTCCTCGAAGGCGCGGACGGGGTCGAGCAGGCTCAGGGTGGTGACCGCCGTGAACAGCCGAATCCGCGTGGTCAGCGCGGCGATGTGGCTGAGCACGACGGTCGGCGAGGACGAGATGAAGGGGCGCTCGTGCCGCTCGCCGACGCCGAACCCGTCGAAGCCGAGCTCCTCGGCCAGCAGCGCGTTCTTCAGTACCTCGGCGAACCGGTCGTGGGTCGACTTCTGCGCACCCGTCACCGGGTCGGGTGCGTGGACGATCAGGGTGATGGTGATGAACTTCATCGCCGTCCTCGCTTCGCCGCGGGCGCGAATGAAGCGTCACGCCGGCCCTGGTGGTGATGCGCTCGCCGAGACTCGCTCATGCCGTGCCCTCCGCTTCGCTCCGGACCGCTCATGCGATCCCCCGGCTCTGCACGCTGACAGGGGCAAGTCCCAGGTTCTCGCGCAGCGTGCTGCCCTCGTACTCGGTGCGGAAGACGCCACGCTCCTGCAGGAGCGGCACCACCTTGTCGACGAACGGATCCAGTCCGGCCGGGGTGATGTGCGGGACCAGGATGAAGCCGTCGCTGGCGTCCTCCTGCACGTGATGATTGATCGCCGTCGCGATGGTGTCGGCCGAGCCGACGAAGGACTGCCGGCCGGTCACCTCGACGATCAGCTCGCGGGCGGAGAGGTTCTTGGCCGCCGCGATCTCGCGCCACTCGTTGGCCAGGCCGATCGGGTCCTTGGCGAGGTTTCGGACGCTGGCCCTTCCCTTGGAGATCAACCCGTCAACGTCGCTGACGACCGGGTCGAAGCTCGGCAGCGGACCGTCGGGGTCGAAGCTGGACAGGTCGGTGTTCCAGAGCTGTTCGAGGAACGCGATCGCGGTCGGCGGCGAGACCTGCGCGAGTCGCACCTGCTGGGCGATCTCGGCGGCCTCGGCGTCCGTGTCGCCCAGCACGAAGGTCGCCGCGGGCAGGATCAGCAGCTGGTCCCGGGCGCGGCCGTACTTGGCCAGTCGGTTCTTCACGTCGGTGTAGAACGCCTGTCCGGCCTCGAGCTGCGTGCGGCTCGTGAAGATCGCGTCGGCCTGGGCGGCGGCGAACTCGCGCCCCGCGTCGGAGTCGCCGGCCTGGAGGATCACCGGACGGCCCTGCGGGCTGCGCGGCACGTTGAACTGCCCGGCGATGTCGAAGTGCGCATCCCGGTGGGCGAAGCGTCCCGGTGTCGGGGTGGACAGGAACCGGCCGGTCTCCTTGTCGGCGACGATCTCGTCGCCCTGCCACGAGTCCCACAGCTCGATCGCGGTCTGCAGGAACGTCTTGGCCCGCTCGTAACGCTGATCCTGGGGCAGGAAGCCGCCGCGACGGAAGTTCTCCCCCGTGAACGCGTCCCAGCTCGTGACCACGTTCCACGCCGCCCGGCCATCGGAGAGCCAGTCCAGGCTGGCGAACTGCCGCGCCACCTCATAGGGCTCGTTGAACGTGGAGTTGATCGTCCCGGCCACCCCGAGGTGCTCGGTGACCGCGGCGATCGCGGCCAGCACCGTGAAGGTGTCGGGCCGCCCGACGACGTCCAGGTCGTAGATCTTCCCGCCCTGTTCGCGCAGCCGCAGCCCCTCGGCCAGGAACAGGAAGTCGAACTTGCCCCGCTCGGCGGTCTGCGCGAAGTGCTTGAAGCTCTCGAACTCGATGTGGCTGCCGCCGGCCGGGTCACTCCACACGGTCGTGTTGTTGACACCCGGGAAGTGGGCAGCCAGGTGGACCTGCTTGATCGGCTTGGACATGTCTACCTCTCAGGAGTGCTGGCCGCGGGCGCGGCCAGTGGCGCGAGGCCGAGGTGGTCGCGCAGCGTCGTTCCCGCGTACTCGGTGCGGTACACGCCGCGTTCCTGCAGCAGCGGGATCACCTTGTCGACGAAGGGGTCCAGGCCTGTCGGGACGACGTGGGCGCCGATGATGAATCCGTCGCTGGCGTCTTCTTGGACGAACCGGTCGATCTGGTCGGCGACCGTGGCCGGCGAGCCGACGAAGATGTTGCGGGCGGTGACCTCGATGATCAGTTCGCGGCTGGTCAGGTTTTCGGCCGCGGCCTTGGCGCGCCACCGGTCGGCCAAACCGATCGGGTCCTTGGCGAACTGGCGGGCTCCGGCGTTGCCTTTGGCGATCGAGCCGTCGACGTCGCTGACCACCGGGTCGAACGCCGGCAGCGGCCCGTCGGGGTCGTGGTCGGACAGGTCGGTGTTCCACAGCTGTTCGAGAAACTTGATCGTGGTCGCGGGTGAGACCTGCGCCAGCCGCACCTCGCGGGCAAGTTCGGCCGCCTCGGCGTCGGTGTCGCCCAGGACAAACCCGGTCGCCGGGAGAATCAGCAGGTCGTCTCGGCTGCGGCCGTACCTGGCGAGGCGGTTCTTCACGTCGGCGTAGAACGCCCGAGCCTCGTCGTACTGCGAGTACCGGGAGAAGATCACGTCGGCGGACGACGCCGCGAACTCGCGCCCTTCGTCGGACTCGCCGGCCTGCAGGACCACGGGACGGCCTTGCGGGCTGCGGGGCACGTTGAACTGGCCACGGATGTCGAACTGCGCGTCGGCGTGCGCGAACGCCCCGGGCGCCGGCGTGGCGAGGAACTGCCCGGACTCCTTGTCGGCGAGGATCTCGTCGCCGCGCCAGGAGTCCCACAGTTCGCTCGCGGTCTGCAGGAATGCCTTCGCTCGCGCATAGCGCTGGTCCTGGGGCAGGTAGCCGCCGCGGCGGAAGTTCTCCCCGGTGAACGCATCCCAACTGGTGACCACGTTCCACGCCGCCCGGCCGTCCGAGAGCCAGTCCAGGCTGGCGAACTGCCGGGCGAGCTCGTACGGCTCGTTGAACGTGGAGTTGATCGTGCCGGCCAGGCCGATGTGCTCGGTCACGGCCGCCAGGGCGGCCAGCACGGTGAAGGTGTCGGGCCGCCCGACGATGTCCAGGTCGTAGATCTTGCCGCCCTGTTCGCGCAGCCGCAGTCCCTCGGCCAGGAAGAAGAAGTCGAACTTGCCCCGCTCGGCCGTCTGGGCGACATGCCGGAACGAGTCGAACGCGATCTGGCTACCCGCGGCAGGGTCGCTCCACACGGTGGTGTTGTTGACGCCGGGGAACCCCGCTGCCAGGTGGACCTGCTTCGGTGGCGTACTCATGGAGTGATCGCTGCCCGCTCAGGCCGCGGTGGTGGTGGCGTATCGGTTGGCCGGGCGAGGCAGGCCGAGGAGCCCACGCAGGGTCGTTGCCTCGTAGGCGGTGCGGAAGGCGCCGCGACGCTGCAGCTCGGGGACGAGCCCGTCAGTGATCTGGGCCAGGTCGTGCGGCACCGCGGCGGGACGGAGGCGATAGCCGCTGAGCCCGGCGGCCTGCCAGTCCAGCAGCAGGTCGGCCAGCTCGGCCGGGGTTCCGGTGAAGATCAGAGCGTCGCTGCCGTACTCGGCCCCGGCCCGCTCGTCCAACCGCTGCCTGCGGGCCACGGCCGCTTCACGGCTGTCGTCCAGGAAGACGACGAGGTCGCCGAAGACGTGGATCGTCTCGTCCGCGCGCGCGGCCGCCCGCTGCTCCGCACGGATCTCCGAAACGATCGCCGCCGCCTGTGCGGCGTCGTGTGGCGTGACGAACCCGACGTCGGCGGAGCGGGCGATGAACTGGTACGGGATCGTCGCGTGGCCCAACGCGGTGACGATCGGCTGCCCCTGCGGCGGCCGCGGGGTGATCGAGGGGCCCTTCACGGAGAACCAGCGGCCCTGGAACTCGATGTAGTGCAGCTTGTCCCGGTCGATGAACCTGCCGGTGGCGACGTTACGGATCTCCGCGTCGTCCTCCCAGCTGTCCCAGAGCCGGCGCAGCACCTCGACGTAGTCGGCGGCCTCGTCGAAGGACTCGCGCAGCCGCTGCTGCAATTCCGGAACCTCGATGCCGGCCTGGATATTGGCGTAGTCCTCGCGGCTCAGCGGTGAGATCTCGCGACGCCCGAAATGAGCGTTGGTGTCGGCGCGGACATCCAGCTGCGCCCGAACGCCGGCGCGGCCTGTGCTGGCGTAGTCGATCGTGGCGATCGCCTTGGACAGATGGAACGGCTCGGTGTGGTTGACGATCACTGTCGGCACCAGACCGATGTGGCTCGTCACCGGCGCGACGCGGGCCGCGATGAGCGTCGCGTCGAGGCGGCCGCGGACCCGGTCGGCGCGCTCGTCCGCCTGCAGAGGATCGTCGGACTGCAACCGCAGCGCATCCTCGATCGTGACGAAGTCGAGCAGACCGCGTTCGGCCTGCCGCACCTGCTCAACCCAGTACTTCGGCTTGAACAGGTCCAGCGGGCGGGCGTCGGGCTCATACCACGCGGCGGGGTGCCAGCCGGCGCCGTCCAAGGCGACGGACAGGCGAAGGAAATCGGACGAGTCAGACATGAGGTATCGCTTTCGACGAGACGGACCAGAAAAGCGGTCAAGAACCGGCCGATGCCAGCAGGCCGCACGCGCTCATGGATGCGTTGGTGGGCTACCCAGTGCGGCGGACAGCCGGCGGCGTGCGACACAACGAGGCGGCCACGCGCTGCAGATCAATGTGCCGACGGGCGATCAACCGCGTCATGACCCTGCCCTCCACCCGGCGCGCCACCGCACGCCGCTCGCGCTTGCGGTACATGAATCTGCGCCGCCAGGTCGTCACCTGGAGCACCCCACGGCGACGGGGGGTTGCCGGTCAGCAAGCCAGGGCTTGACGCTGACACTCGTAACTTGTTGATGACCTTAGCTGCGACGCGAGATCTTGTCTAATGCCTATAGGAACACTAGGGAATCGCGGGCAATTCCCCGGATCGGCGGCGACATGGCCCCGCGCGTGGGATTCCACCGGTTCCTGCCACCAGTGGCGGCCGCGACCTGCCCTCCGGCGTCCGCGAGCAGAGTCGGGTGCTGCGCGATGGGCGGCCCGCCATGATGAGTGTCATGAGTGCAGAGACGCGGGCGGGGAGTCGGCAGGACGTGGCAGAGCCGGAGCGTCCGATTGCCTTGGTCACGGGGGCGGGACGTTCGGCGGGAATCGCGGCGTCCGTGGTGCTGAGTCTGGCCCGGGCTGGCTGGGACGTGGCCTTCACGTACTGGACCGCCTATGACGTGCGGATGCGGTGGGGCGTGGAGCCCGGGGCGCCCGGAGAGTTGCAGAAGATGGTGGCGTCGTTCGGGGCGAGAACATGTGCGGTTGAGGCGGACCTGAGCGACCCGGCGGTGCCGGCGCAGCTGTTCGACGACGTCGAGCGCGAGCTGGGAAACGTCACCGCGTTGGTGCTGTGCCACTGCGAGTCGGTCGGCTCCGGCCTGTTGGACACGACGGTGGAGAGCTTCGACCGGCACTTCGCGGTCAACGCGCGGGCGACGTGGCTGTTGATTCGGGAGTACGGGCTGCGGTTCCGCGGCCGGCACGGAAGCGGGCGGATCGTGAGCCTGACCAGTGACCACACCGCCGGGAACCTTCCGTATGGCGCGAGTAAGGGGGCGATGGACCGGATCACGCTGGCCGCCGCCCGCGAGCTGGCCCATCTGGGCGTGACCTGTAACGCGGTCAACCCCGGGCCGACCGACACCGGGTGGATGACCGAGGACCAGAAGGCGGACCTGATCCGCGTCACGCCGCTGGGACGGCTCGGTGCGCCACAGGACTGCGCGAATCTGGTCACGTTCCTCTGCTCGGCGGAGGGCGGGTGGGTCAACGCCCAGCCTCTTCAGAGCAACGGCGGTCTTGGATAGTCGGCCGGCGGAGGCATTGCGATCCAGGCGATCGAGTTGTCCTGGCCGGGCACGCGGCCGCGCAGCGCCGCATCGTCGAGCCCGGTCAGCGCCGCGTCGAACTCGCGCCCGCCAGCTCGACGTAGCGCTCCGGCGAGCTGGTGTTGATCAGGTGCATCGGCACGGTCGTCGATTCAGCGCAGGCTGTCGATGTCGATGACGAAGCGGTAGCGTACGTCGGACTTGAGCACCCGTTCGTATGCCTCGTTGACCGCGTCGGCGTTGATGAGCTCGACGTCGGGGGCAATGCCTCGCTCGGCGCAGAAATCCAGCATTTCCTGGGTCTCGGCGATGCCGCCGATGCTGGAACCGGCAAGGAGCGCCGGTTGCCGAACAGCGCGAACACCGGCACCGGCAGTGGCTGCGGCGGGGCGCCAACGTTGACCAGCGTGCCGTCCAGGCGCAGCAGGCTCAGGTAGGCCGCCACGTCGATCGGGGCGCTGACCGTGTTGATGATCAGGTCGAAGGTGTTCTTGAGGGCTTCGAACGTAACCGGGTCGCCAGTGGCGTAATAGTCCCGGGCGCCGAACGCGAGCCCGTCATCCTTCTTGCCCAGCGTCTGCGACAGTACGGTCACCTCGGCACCCATCGCCGCGGCGATCTTGACGGCCATGTGGCCCAGGCCGCCCAGGCCGACGACGGCAACCTTCCGGCCGGGTCCGGCGTTCCAGCGCGCGAGCGGCGAGTATGTGGTGATGCCCGCACAGAGCAGGGGCGCCGCCTTCTCGTACGGGATACTCTCGGGCACCCGCAGGACGAAGTCGTCGTTGACGACGATGTGGGTCGAGTAGCCGCCCTGCGTGACGGTGCCGTCGCGGTCGACGCTCCCGTACGTCCCGGTGTTGCCATTGAGGCAGTACTGCTCCTGCCCGGCCTGACAGTTCTCGCACTCGCGGCACGAGTTGACCATGCAGCCGACGCCGACCCGGTCGCCGATGGCGTGCCGAGTGACCTCGCGGCCGACCTCGGCGACCTGGCCGACGATCTCGTGGCCGACGGTGAGCGGGTACGGCACCTCTCCCCACTCCCCACGCACGGTGTGGATGTCGGAGTGACAGATGCCCGCGTAGCGGATCTCGATGAGGACGTCGTGCGGCCCGAGGACGCGCCGCTCGATCGTGGTCCGCGTGAGCGGGTCGGTGGCCGAGGTCGCGGCGATGGCGTTGACGGTGCGCATGCTGTCCTTCGGTGGTCGTCGCGGAGCATTCTTGGTAAAACCTATGTCTAATATAGCTTTATGTCGACCGGCACATCCGATCCCGGCACCGCTCTCATCCGGGTTGAGGGCGTTGCGTGGGATGAACCGTCTGCGGTGGCGCTGCGCGACGCCATGAGCGCGGAGATGCGGCTGCGCTACGCCGACCGGTTCGCGACCCGGGTGGCGGTCGAGGCGGCCACCGTCGCCTACACCTCGGTGGCTTACACGGCCGAGGGGCTCCCGGTCGGGCACGCGGCCTTGCGGTGGCACGGAGCCGACCTGGAGCTCAAGCGCATGTACGTGGCCCCGTCGCACCGTGGCCAGGGGGTCGCGGTAGCCCTGCTGGCCGACGTCGAGCGGGCCGCGGCCGCGCTCGGCGCGCCGCGCATCATCCTGCAGACCGGGGACCGCCAGCCGGACGCGGTTCGGCTGTACGAGAAGTCGGGCTACACCAGGATTCCGATCTTCCCGCCGTACGAGGCGATGACCTTCTCCAACTGCTTCGAAAAGCTCCTGTGACGGCGTCGATCCCGATGCCGAGCCGCCCGGCAATCAGCTTCACGCCATGATTCGACGATCGGTCGATGTCGTCACTGGTACGACGCGGCGCCGCTCAGCGGGCTGAGAGAGGCTGGTACTGGTAGCAGGGCCTTCGCGAGGAGGACGCCGTGCCGGCTTTCGCGCACCTGCACGTCGCCTCGGGGTACTCGCTGCGCTACGGCGCCGCTCTCCCCGGGCGCCTGGTGGAGCGCGCCGCCGAGCGGGGCATCACCGCGCTGGCGCTGACCGACCGGGACACCCTGGCCGGCAGCGTCCGCTTCGCCAAGGCCTGCGCCGCCGCCGGGGTACGCCCGCTCTTCGGCGCCGATCTCGCCCACGCCCCGCATGCCGCGCCGCACCACCGGCCCGCCACCTGGCACACGGCACGCGAGCGGGCGTTCGCCGCCGACCGCGCCCCCCGCGTGGTCCTGCTCGCCGAAGACCGCGCCTCCTGGGCCGCGCTGTGCCACCTGATCAGCGCCGCGCACGCCCATCCCGGCGCGGTACCCCGGCTCGCCTGGGCCGACCTCGAGCGCCACGCCACCGGCCTGACCGCCCTCCTCGGCCCCGCCTCGGAACCCATCCGGGCACTCGGCGCCGGCGACCCCGACCGGGCGGCGGCTCTGCTGGCACCGTGGCGCGAGATCTTCGGCCCCCGTCTGCGCCTCGAAGTGGCCTACTACGACCCGCGGGGCACCGGGCCCGGCTCGCTGCCCCTGGCCGCCCGCACCCTCAACCTGGCCGCCGAGGAGGGCGTCGAGGCGGTCCTGGCCGGTGCGGTCCGCTACGCCGATGCCGACCAGGCCCCCGTCGCCGACGTCCTGGACTCCGCCCGCCGCCTGACCCGCATCGACCCTCGGCGCACCGACGGTGGCGAACGCTGGCTCAAGCCGCCGTCCGCCATGGCCGCCATCGCCGAACGCGTCGCCCGCGCCGCCGGCCAGGACGCCTCAGGCGTGCTGGCCGCCACCGCCCGCTGCGCCGACCGGCTGCGCCTGGACCCCGAAGGCGACCTGGGCCTCGGCCAGGTCCACTTCCCCGAGCCGCAGCTGGTCGGGGCGAGCCCGAGCGCCGCGGCCCGCCTGCTGGCGGCCCGCTGCCGGGCGGCCATGGCCGCCCATGGCTACGACCACGACCCGGCCATGCTTCGACGCCTGGAAGAGGAGCTCGCGGTCATCGAGGCGCTCGGCTATCCCGCCTACTTCCTGACCGTCGCCCAGATCGTGGACGACACCCGGCGCCGGGGCATCCGGGTCGCCGCCCGCGGCTCCGCCGCCGGATCGCTGGTCGTCCACCTCCTCGGCATCGCCACCGCCAACCCCGTCCAGCACGGCCTGCTCATGGAGCGCTTCCTCTCCCCGCGCCGCACCGCACTGCCCGACATCGACATCGACGTGGAGTCCGCCCGCCGCCTGGAGGTCTACCGCGCCATCTTCGACCGCTTCGGCCCCGAGCGGGTGGCCACCGTCTGCATGCCCGAGACGTACCGCATCCGCTACGCCATCCGCGACACCGCCGCCGCGCTCGGCCTCGACCCGGCCGAGACCGGCGACCTGGCGAAGGCCTTCCCCCACATCCGCGCCAGGGATGCCCGCACCGCACTCGCCGAGCTGCCCGAACTGCGCGCCGTCGCCGCCCGCTACGCCCGCTGTACCAGGCTGTGGGACCTCGTCGAGGCGCTGGACGCGCTCCCCCGTTCGATCGCCATGCACCCCTGCGGGGTGCTGCTGTCCGACCGCACACTCATGGACCGCACCCCGGTGGTGCCCAGCAGCGGCGAGCACCTGGCGATGTCGCAGTTCGACAAGGACGACGTCGAGGACCTCGGTCTGCTCAAACTCGACGTCCTGGGCGTGCGGATGCAGTCCGCCATGGCCCACGCCGTCGCCGAGGTCCACCGCACCACCGGCCGCCTCGTCGACCTCGACGACCCTCGCCAGGTCGCGCCCGAGGACCCCGCCGCCCTCGAACTGATCCGCTCCGCCCGCACCGTGGGCTGCTTCCAGCTGGAAAGCCCCGGCCAGCGCGATCTCATCGGCCGCCTCCAGCCGACGACCGTGCACGACCTCGTGGTCGACATCTCGCTGTTCCGGCCCGGCCCGGTCGCCGCCGACATGGTCCGCCCCTTCATCGCCGCGCGCCACGGTCTGCGCCGGCCCCGCTACCCCCACCCGGACCTCGTGCCCGTCCTGAGGGAGACCTACGGCGTCGTCGTGTGGCACGAACAGGTCGTACGGATCCTCGCCCAGCTGACCGGCTGCGACCGGGCCACGGCCGACGAAGCCCGCCGGGCCCTCGCCGACACCGCAGATCAGGCGCGGGTGCGCCACTGGTTCACCACGCGGGCCCGTGCCCGCGGCTACCGGCCCGCGGTGATCGAGCAGACCTGGCGGATCCTCGAGGCGTTCGGCGCCTACGGCTTCTGCAAGGCCCACGCCGTCGCCTTCGCCGTCCCCACCTACCAGTCCGCCTGGCTGAAGGCCCATCACCCCGCGGCGTTCTACGCCGGCGTCCTCACCCACGACCCCGGCATGTACCCCAAACGGCTGCTGCTGGCCGACGCCCGCCGCCACGGCATCACGATCCTGCCCCTGGACGTCAACCGCTCCGGCGCCGACTACCGCATCGAACCCCTCGACCCCCACGATCCCGACCGGGGGTACGGCCTGAGACTCGCCCTCTCGGACCTCTACGGCATCCACGCCGCCGAAATCGCCCGGATCACCGCCGGCCGGCCCTACGCCTCACTGACCGACCTGTGGCAGCGCGCCCGCCCCGGCCGACCGACCGTCGAACGCCTCGCCCGGCTCGGGGCCCTGGACCCGCTCACCCCGGGACTCACCCGTCACGACATACTCCAGCGCGTCGCACAGCTCCACGACCGCCCGCGAGTCCACGCCGCCCAGCTCACCGTTCCCGGCACCGACGCCTGCCCGCACGCCGTCAGCTCGCTGCCCGACCTGACCGACCGCGAGAAGCTCCATGCCGAGCTCCGCCTCCTGCGCATGGACGCGTCCCGCCACATCATGACGGAGTACCGCCCATTCCTGGACGAACTGCGGGCCGTGCCCGCCAGCCGCCTCACCGACCTGCCAGACGGCGCAGCCGTCCTGGTCGCCGGCGTGAAGTCGGCCGTTCAGACCCCGCCCATCCGCTCCGGACGCCGCGTCATCTTCACCACCCTCGATGACGAAACCGGCCTCGTCGACCTCGCCTTCTTCGACGACACCCACCCGGCCTGCGCCCGCACGCTCTTGCACTCCGGGCTGCTCGTGCTGCGCGGCACCCTCCAGCGACGCGGGCCGCGCAGCCTCACCGCGGTGGGCACCCACGCATGGGATCTGACCGCGGTCCACGCTGCCTGCCGGGCCCTCGGCCCCGATGCCGTCCGCCAGCTGCTCGCGGCCACGCCCGACGGCCGCGCACCGGCAGCGCCGGTGACGGCCGGGCCCGCCCCGCAGTTGTCCTCAGGCTCGCGGCCGGCCAGGGCCGCCGACATCCGCCTGCTGCACGCACGGTGATCCGTCAGCCGTCGGTACCGTGATCTCCAGCCACGTCCGGCGGAGACACGCGCGGCATACGTATCCGGGTCGCTACGGCTTCCGGCCGACCGCCCCGTGTACCGCGACGTCGGCGGCGGTGGGACGGGGCGGCGGCTCCGCCTCGGCGCGCCATTCGCTGACCGCGACGATGCCCGGCTCCACGAGGTCGAGTCCGTCGAACAGCTCGGCGAACTCGGCGCGGTCGCGTGGCCATGCGTCGGTGCGGCCGCTGGCGATCATCGAGTCGTAGGCGGCCGCGATGTGCGGTGGCGAGAAGTCCTTGGTGGCGTTGCTGGCGACGAGGAAGCTGCCGGAGGGCAATGCGTCGAGCAGCTGCCGGACGATCGGCGCGGCCGCGCCGTGGCCGTGAATGAAGTGCAGGACCGCGATGAGCATGAGCCCGACCGGCTGCGACAGGTCGAGCGTGTCACGCAGCTCCGGGTGGGCGAGAATCTTGCCGGGCTCGCGGAGGTCGGCTTCGAGGTAGGCGGTCCTGCCCTGCGGGCTGCTGGTGAGCAGGGCGCGGGCGTGGACCATGACCATCGGATCGTTGTCGACGTAGACGACCCGGGACTCGGGTGCGATGGCCTGGGCGACCTCGTGGGTGTTGTCGGCGGTGGGCAGGCCGGTGCCGATGTCCAGGAACTGCCGGATGCCGGCCTCGCGGGCCAGGAATCCGGTCGCCCGCTGCAGGAACCGCCGGTTTTCCACGGCCATGGTGCGAACCGTCGGGAACACCTTCGCGATTTCGTCGCCGGACGCGCGGTCGACGGCGAAGTTGTCCTTGCCGCCGAGCCAGTAGTTGTACCGGCGGGCCGGCTGCGGAACGGACGCGTCGATCGCGCTGTGCGGCGCGTCGTGACCTGCTGCTTGATCGACCACGGGCGACCTCAATCCGTCAGTTGTCGTTGTCCGGCTCGCGCGTCGGCGTGCCGGACTGCGCCGTCAGCCTAGCGGTGCCCGTCACCACACGCATAACCGTCGCCGGCCCCGTGTGCATGAGTGACATGTGCTGGCCGACCGGCTGCTGGACGGGCTGCGGCACCGCCTCGACGTGGGTGACAGTTGGACGACGGCCCGGGCGAACGGCGCCGGCCCGGGCGGGCTCGGCATCACCGCCCGCGACCGGGTGCAGCCCCACGGCAGGGGGCAATCAGGGACAAAATGGCTAAGATCGTATCATGCGTTCGGACTTCCTGCTGCGAATGGTGCGTCCGACGCCCCCACCGATCGGAGTGGGGATCGCGGTCGCTGTCCTCCTGGTCGCTGCGGAGACCCTGCTGGTCTATCCGCTCGAGACACTCGCGAATCCGTCGTCCCTGCCCATGATCTACCTGCTCGGCGTCATCGTGGTGTCGATGGTGTGGGGACTGGCGCTTGGACTCGCCACATCGCTGGCAAGCGTCCTGGCATTCGATTTCTTCTTTATCCCGCCCATTCTGGGACTCAGCATCTCCAATACCCGGGACTGGATTACGCTTGCCGTCTTCACCGGAGTTGCTCTGGTGACCAGCGCCCTGGCGGACTTGTCCCGATTCCGGGCCGCCCAGGCCCAGGAGTCCGACCTCACGGCCGAGATGGCCGGCCTGCTGCTCAACACGGACGACGTTGCCGCGGTGCTGCCCGCGGCCGCACAGCAGATCGCGCATGCGCTCGATCTGCCCGGGGTGGCGATCAAGCTCGAAGCCATCCCGGACGACGGGCGGCGTTCGGCATTTCCGCTCCGCGACGGCGCGACTTCGCTCGGGACCCTGCAGGTCCCTGCCACCACGCATGAGATGTCGCTACGGCGTTTGCGGGAAAGGGTCATTCCGTCGCTCGAGTCGCTGCTGCGCGTCGCCCGCGAGCGCGCGGCCATGGTCGACTCCCTCAGAGCAGGACGCGAAGAGCTACGGCTCCTCGCCGATCAGCAGGCAGCGTTGCGGCGGGTGGCGACCCTGGTCGCGCGTGGTGTCAGTCCGACCGAGGTCTTCGCCGCGGTGACGACAGAGGTCAGCCAACTCCTGGACGCGCGCTACACGACGGTGTTGCGCTACGAGCCCGGCTGCACAGTCACGATCGTGTCGACCAACCAGCCCACGTTGATGTCGCTGGTCCACAGCCGCTGGCCGGCCAATGACGGCAACGTCGCAGGACTGGTGCGCCGAACCGGTCGCGCCGCCCGGATAGCCGAGGAAGACACTGCCAACCCCGGCGCCGACAGCCGCGACGGCATCCGCGCGGCGCTCGGCCTGCCGATCGTCGTCGAGGACCGGCTGTGGGGCGTGGTCGCCGTCTCGTCGATGCGTACCGAGCCCCTGCCACCCGACGCGGAGGAGCGCATCCAGGGCTTCACCGACCTTGCCGCCACCGCCGTCGCGAACGCCGACAAGCGCGACGAACTCATCGCATCCCGCGCCCGTATTGTCGTCGCCGCCGACGCGGCCCGCCGGCGCATCGAGCGCGATCTGCACGATGGCGCGCAGCAGCGGCTCGTCTCGATCGGGCTCGAGCTGCGCGCGGCGGAGACTGCCATGACGCTCGACCAGGTCAAGGCACAGGTGTCGGATGTGGCGACAGGTCTCAAGGGCGTGCTGGAGAATCTCCGGGAGATCTCGCGAGGCATTCACCCCGCGGTGCTGGCCCAAGGTGGCCTGGGGCCGGCGCTCAGGTCGCTCGCTCGCCGCTGTACGGTCCCGGTGGAGCTTGACATGCACATCGATCGACGACTGCCGTCGGGCGTCGAGGTGGCTGCCTACTACGTCGTGTCGGAATCACTGACGAACGTGGTGAAGCACGCACACGCGTCGCGTGTGCGCATCGCCGCAAAGCTGCACGGCGAGACGCTTCAGCTCTTGATCCGCGACAACGGGGCTGGGGGAGCCAACCCTGACAAGGGATCCGGACTCATGGGCCTGATCGACCGGGTGGTGGCACTCGGCGGGCAGATGACGATCACGAGTCCTGCGGACGGCGGGACCTCCTTGTCGGCCACCATTCCGATCGGACACGCCGACCCCTCCGCTCCCCCTGCCACGGCCGGTGTCGAAGGGGCGCCAAGTCGGCCAGCTGGACGTTAGCGCCGTTACCATCTCAGGCATCCCCGGTACAGCAGACGTCGCCCCGCCAGGCTTCCCGGCCCTCCTTGACCGCCACCGCGGCGATGATCAGGGCGGCGGCCGGGTCGGCCCACCACCACCCAAACAGTGTGTTGACGGCCAGCCCGGCCAGCAGCACCGCCGACAGGTACGTGCACAGCAGGGTCTGTTTCGAGTCCGCGACCGCCGTGGCGGAGCCGAGCTCGCGCCCGGCGCGGCGCTGCGCGGCGGACAGCACCGGCATCACGGCGAGGGACACCGCGGCGATGACCAGCCCGACCGTGGAGTGCTCAGCACGGTCGCCGCCCAGCAGGGCGCGGGCCGACTCGACGGTGACGTAGGCGGCGAGGGCATAGAACGACACCGCGATGATCCGCAACGCGGTGCGCTCCCGGCGCTCGTGGTCGGGGCCGGAGAACTGCCAGGCCACCGCGGCAGCCGAGGACACCTCGATGACCGAGTCCAGGCCGAAGCCGATCAGCGCGGTCGAGGACGCCCTGGCGCCGGCGCTGATCGCGACGACCGCCTCGACCACGTTGTACGTGATGGTCACCGCGACGAAGAGCCTGACCCGGCGGGCGAGCACCGCCCGCCGGGCAGAGGAGGCTCCACGCGATGGTAGCGGCGCGAGGTGCAGCGGCGCGGCCATCAGCAGCAACCGTCGCGCTCGGCCGTCGGGCACGCGGCGGGATCGACGGCGAGCACGAGGCCGAGCAGGTCGCCCAGCGCGTGCGTCAGGCGGGGATCGGCGAGCTCGTAGCGGGTCCGGCGGCCTTCCGGCACGGCGACGACGAGACCGCAACCGCGCAGGCAGGCCAGATGGTTGGACAGATTCTGCCGGCTGGTGCCCAGGGCGTCCGCGAGCTCGGCCGGATATCCAGGCGCCTCCCGCAGGGCCAGCAGCAGCCGGGCGCGGACAGGATCGGACAGCGCGTGGCCGAAACGAGCCAGGACCTGGCCGTGGGTCAAAGTCTCCACTCGCCGACAGTACATCCACCGCTGAATAAAGTCGACACTGTACTGTTGCGTTCGGCTCAGCCGTTGAGCCGGTCGGCGGAGATGCCGAACATTTCGTGGGCGACACCGAAGCCCAGATCGTCGACCAGCCGGCGCTTCCAGGGCCGCTGCACGATGGCATGGGTGAGGCGCCGGGCCGAACGCGGGCTTCGCATGATGCGCTCGGCGATCTCCCAGGCTCGCGGTAGCAGCCGATCGGCCGGCAGCACCTCGTTGACCAGGCCGAGTTCGAGCGCCTGGCGCGCCCCGATCGGCTCACCGGTGTAGAGGTGGTACGCGGCCCGCTTGGTGCCGATCAGCTCCTGCAGCGTCAACTGTTGGCCATCGCCCGGGGCGACCCCGACGGGAAGATGGGGATCAACGATCGTGGCGGTCTCGGCGGCCAGGGTGATGTCGCACAGCAGCGCGAACTCGGTGTGCGCGATGCTCGGCCCGTTGATCGCGGCGATCGTCGGGATGTCGATCCCGAAGACGAAGTTCTCCAGCAGCTTGATCGCGTCGTAGTAGGTGTGCTCGTAGGAGAAGTCCTTCGGGCGCGCCTCGCGCATGAGCTTGCGGGTCGCCTCGTCCGCGTCGCCGGTCTGGGCGGGGGCGGATGGCGGTGCGAGCCAGTGGTCACCGGTACCGGTGAGGATGAGCACCTCGTTGTTCGGGTCGTTGCCGATCTCCTGCCAGGCCTGGCCCCAAGCGTTGTGCACGGCGAAGTTGAAGTCGGCGGGTCCGCCGTTCGTGTGCATCCGTAGCTCGATGATGCCGTCACGGCGTCGCATCACGAAGTAGTCGGCGTACTTCTCGGCGTACGACTCGAAGCGGGGGCGTGGGACGTAGCCGCCGGAACGGGCGTGCCATTCGTCGAGTTCCTCGGGCATGGTGGGCCACCTTCGATGCTGGGGACATGAGAGCAACCTCCGGCAAACCGGAGCGCCGCTCCGAATATACAGAGCACCGCTCCGGTTAGCAAAGAGCCCGGCGGCGGACAGGACTCAGGCGACGGCAGCGCCGAACCACCTGGGCAGCCGGCCGAGCAGATCCTGCTGATCCTCACCGGCCCACACCACGTGGCCGTCCGGCCGCAGCAGCACGGCGGGCACGTCCAGCTCCTCGCTGACGTCGACGACATGGTCGACCCGATCCGCCCAGCCCGCCACCGAAAGCCGGCCCGTCTGGTCGAGCAGCAGTCCGCGGCCGCGGTGTGTCAGCTCGTAGAGGCGGCCCCGCCTCAGCCGCACGTCCCGCATCCGCCGGCCGAGCAGTTCGTGGCCCCCGCCGAAGTCGTAGCGGACGCTGATCGCGGTGAGCTTCTCGATCAGGTACCGGTTCACGTCCTCGAAGTCCATCAGTTCCGACAGCAGCCGGCGTACCGACCGGGGTCCCGGCTCGGTGGACAGCAGTTCCATCTGCGCGCGGGTGTTGTTCAGCACGTCGGCGGCGACCGGGTGCCGTTCGGTGTGGTAGCTGTCCAGCAGGCCTTCCGGTGCCCAGCCGCCCACCTCGGCGGCCAGTTTCCAGCCGAGGTTGAACGCGTCCTGGATGCCGAGGTTGAGGCCCTGCCCGCCGGTCGGCGGGTGGATGTGCGCCGCGTCGCCGGCCAGTAGCACCCGGCCGGTCCGGTAGCGCTCGGCCTGCCGGGTAGCGTCGCCGAAGCGGGAGAGCCAGCGCGGTGAGTGCACGCCGAAGTCGCTGCCGGCGAACACCCGCAGCTGCCGCTTGAACTCCTCCAGCGTCGGCGGGGCCGAGCGGTCCTCGGCCACCCCGTCGGCGGGCACGATGACGCGGTACACCCCGTCGTCCCCAAGGGGCCCGAGGCCGAACCGTTTCTGCGTCTTGCGGACCTCGGCCACCGCGGCGGCCACCGTCTCCGGTGGCGCAGACACCTCCATCTCGCCCAGCAGCGTCTCGACGCGAGAGGGCTCGCCGGGGAAGCCGACGCCGAGCAGCTGACGCACCGCGCTGCGGCCGCCGTCGCAGCCGACGAGGTAGCGCGAGCGCAGCTGCGTGCCGTCGGCGAGCTCGGCGGTCACCCCGTGGTCGTCCTGGCTCAGCCCGACCAGTTCGCAGCCGCGCCGGATCTCCGCGCCGAGTTCGGTGGCGCGCTCGGCCAGCAGGCGATCGGTGGTGGGCTGCGGGATGCCGAGGACATAGGCGTGCGCGGTGTTCAGCCGGTCGGGTGCGGGCTTGTCGATGCCCGCGAAGAAGCCGCCGATCGGGTACTGCCGGCCGTGCGCGAGGAACCGATCGAGCAGGCCGCGCTGGTCCATGACCTCGATGCTGCGCACGTGCAAGCCGAGCGCGCGGACATGCCTGGCCGGCTCCGCCAGCTTCTCCACCACGAGTGCGCGCACACCGTGCAGCCGCAACTCAATGGCCAGCATCAGGCCCGTCGGTCCGCCGCCGGAAATGATCACGTCAAACATGAAAGCCCCCATTGAGCCCGTCTCGATCGACGAATTCTGCGGCACGAGCCGGGTCTTGCCGCAAGCCCCCTGGTGCGCTATACGTTAAGAGTGGCAAGGAGTTCTTGCCACTCTTGTCCGTTGTGGACGGACACCCTCCTCTGGCTACCCGGACTGTCGACGCTGTTATGAGGTCGCGTCGAGGTAGACCTCGACGTCGTAGAGCAGCCGAACGGGTTCGCCGTTCGTGACACCGACGAAGACGGGGTCGCCGGCCGGGGTCCGGCCGTGGCGCCAGACCTGCTCCCGGGCGGCATCGCGGGACTCGCGGTGAACCTTGCCCGATCGATGAAGTTCCAGGGCCCGGCGGGCGGTGGTCCGGTCGCTGTCCAGCTGAATCCGCATCAGCGGCATGTGCCGGCCTTCCTTGATGAGACCTAACGATGAACAGGTAACTTATCATCGTTAACTTCATTGCCCACTGTACTAGAGTGTGGTGGTGATGACGACAGAGTTCGGCGACCCGTCGCGTGAAGAGCGCACTGCCGGCCGCGATGCCGGTTCGGTATGGCTGCAGGCGGAGTCAGGCCGTTCTCGCCGGACGCCGCCACTGACTCGCGAACGGATCGTCGCCGCGGCCGTCGCGCTGCTCGACGAGCACGGTATCGACGGTCTGACGATGCGCCGCCTCGCCCAGCTTCTCGATGTCACGTCGACAGCGCTGTACTGGCATGTCCGGACGAAAGACGACGTCCTCGACCTCACCGTTGATCAGATCTTCGGGGACGTGCCCCTCCCGGATGCGTCCGGCAACTGGCGTGACGACGTCCGTGCGCTGATCCGGGGCTGGCGCGAGGCCATGCTGCGCCATCCGTGGGCCCCGGGCCTGATCGGGCGCCCGTTGCTGGGACCGAACGTCCTGGAGCGCACCGAGTTCCTGCAAGCCGCACTGGCGCGCGGCGGCCTCTCCGGGGTCCAGCTGACGGTGACCACGCACCTCCTGGCCAACTACGTGATCGGCGCGGCGCTGACCGAGGCCACCTGGCGGCGGACCACGGACCCGCAGGAGCGAGCGGAGGCCCGGCGACGCATCACCGGCAACCGTACCGCCTATCCGACCCTCAACGCGTCCGGGCACCTTGACAACACGCAATGGAGCGACGACGACGTGTTCGAACGCGGCTTGGAGGCCATCCTCGCGACCGTGTCACGGTAGTGCGGACGGACCGATGGTTCAGCCGGCCGCGGCCGCGGCGGTGACCGCCGCGGCCTGGCTCTGCGCCGGCATCCGCGACCCGGCCTAACGGCAGGCCCAGCGGTACGCGGTTCCGGCCCCTTCACCCGCAGTGCCGACCAGCGTGCCATCGCGAGCCACCCCGGTGACCTGGGTGCGGTGGTATCCGGTGGGAACGGGCAGCTTCCTGGTCCCGGTCTCGGCCCACAGCACGCTGCCGTCGACCACGTTGAGCACCACGGTGCCGTCGGGCAGCAGTCCGGTGGCACCCGCGTTGGGTACGCCGGTCTGAACCTCCTGGACTTCCCCGGTTCTCAGGTTCCACCGAGCCCACGGCAGCTCGGCCCTGGGGAGTCGCCGTCCGCTGGTGTTCACCGCCGTGCCGGCGAGGTAGTCGACGGGGCCGTCGGCCCAGTCCCCCACGACCCGAACGGCGACCCCGCCAGGCTTGCCCTGCGGGACCGGCAGGACCTTGCCGGTGCCGTCGGCCTGCCAGAGGTACGGCTGGGCACCGTTGCCGAGGCTACCGACGATCCGCCCGTCCGCGTCGATGCCGTGCGCGGAGGACTGCCCACCGGCTTGACCGCCGGACGGGGTCGGCAGCAACTGCGGCTGGTTCCACTTCCCGTGCCGCCACACTACGGCCCGGAACTTCCCACCCGGCATACGGGCATCGCCGACGACGTCACCGGCGTCGTTGATCGCGTTGGCCACGACGTTCAGGGCACCCTGTGGCCTGCCGAGCGGGGTCGTCTTGGCCCCCTCGACGACGTACCCGTCGGCGTCGACGTCGCTGTCGACATTGCCGATGATCGTCCCGCTGCCGTTGACGCCGTTGACGAGCAGCCTCGGCACGGCCGTGAGCCTGTGCGTGCCGTCGGGGCCGGACAGGACCACCGTGCCGTCGACCCCATCCGGGACACCCACGATGTACCGGCCGGACCCGTCGATCTCGACGACGACCGTCGAGCCGAGCGCCGTGAGCGGCACCGCCTCGCACGGGGGCAGCGACGCCGACGGCGACGGCACCGGCGCCGGTCCTGCCGGATCGGGCTTGGCGACGGGCCGCTGCTGTGCGAGGGCCGCGCCACCCACGATGACCGCCACGACAACGGCCGCGGCGACCGCGGTCACGCCCCGGCGGCGGCGCACCCGGGCTCGGCCGGCGGCGACGACCGCCGCGGTGTCCAAGCGGCTGTCGGGGACCGGCTCGCGGGTCAACATCGCGAACGGGTTCTCGCTCATGCCAGGCTCCTCTCGTTGTGGTCGGTGCTGGTGCCCATGTGCCGGCGCAGCGCGTCGAGCCCCCTGGCGGTGTGCGCCTTGACGGTGCCCTCGGAGAGCCCGAGCAACTTCGCGACCTCCAGCACGGGCAGATCGCACAGGAACCGCAGCACCAGCACGGTGCGCTGCCGTTGCGGCAGCCCGCGCAGTGCGGCGCGCAGCAGCATCCGCTGCTCGACGTCGGGGTCTGCGGCCGCGACCGGCACGTCCGGCGGAGCCTCCCGCAGGTGGACGCGTGACAGCCAGCGCCGCCGGTCCCGCAGGCACTCCCGCACGACCATCACGTGCACGTAGGCGTCGAGGTTGTCGACCTCGCGCATCCGGTTCCAGCGCTGGTACAGCACGGTCAACGCGCTCTGCACCGCATCGTCGGCCCGGTCACTGTCGCCGAGTACGTGGTATGCGATGCGGTGCAGCCGCTGTTTCCGGCTCGCGATGTATTGCGAGAAGTCATGTTCCCTGTCTGGGTGCACGTGGTGGGGTCCCTTCCGTGGACGGATCCACCCTCTTTGAGTCGTGCCGGCCGGAAGAGGTTTACCCAACGGAGGCACCCGGCCGGTGCGCTTGGCTTTCGCCGCCGTCGGCGTCCCGTCGAGGCCGGCCGGCGGTGATGCACCGGCTTGGCGAGCGCTATGCCTTTGGCACCTTACGTGGTAACGTGCCCGAAATCTTCGGGAGCGCTCCCATAACTGCCGCACCCCCGCACGAAGGAGCACCGTGGCACGTCTTTCCCACTGCCTGGCGGCCGCCGGCCTGCTGTTCGCGACCTCGGCCGCCGCCGTGGCCGTCAGCGGCCCCGCGCACGCCGGCACCCGCGCCTGCGACAAGGTCGACACGACCACCATCCAGGACGCCTACGTGGTCATGAACAACGTCTGGGGCGCCGACACCGCGCAATGCCTCGACGTCACGGACAGTGGGTTCGCGGTCACGGCCGACCACAGCAAGCGCACCGACGGCGCGCCGGCCTCGTATCCGGCGGTCTACTTCGGCTGCCACTACAATACCTGCTCCAACGGCACCAACCTGCCCATACGGGTCGGCGAGATCAGCAGCGCGACCAGCAGCGTCACGTTCTCGTACCCGAACAGCGGGGTCTACGACGCCGCCTACGACATCTGGCTGGACCCGGCGCCCAGGGAGGACGGGGTGAACCGGCAGGAGCTCATGATCTGGTTCAACCGGCAGGGCCAGGTCCAGCCCGTCGGAACCCGCACGGGCAGCGTGACCATCGGCGGCCGCACCTGGGAGGTCTGGACCGGCAACAACGGATCCAACGACGTCGTCTCGTACGTCGCGCCGTCCCCGATCACCACCTGGAACTTCAGCGTGCTGGACTTCGTCACCGACGTCCAGAAGCGCAGCAGCGTCACCGACGCGTGGTACCTGACCAGCATCCAGGCCGGGTTCGAGCCGTGGGTGGGCGGGAACGGCCTCGCCCTCACGTCGTTCGCCGCCAGCGTCAACGGCATCAGCGGCGGTGCGACGTCAGCCGCGCCGGACGGCTGCCGAGTGACGTACACGCCGAACACCTGGAACAACGGCTTCACCAGTACCGTAACCATCGCCAACACGTCGAAGACCGCCGTCCACGGCTGGAAGCTGACGTTCCCGTTCTCCGGAAACCAGCGGATCACCAAGGCGTGGACCGCGGACGTGTCCCAGAACGGCACCGTGGTGACCGCCGCCAACGCGCGGTACAACGGTTCGATCGCGGCGAACGGCAGCATCTCGTTCGTGGTACAGGGCACCTACAGCGGCACCAACGCCCCTCCGAAGGCCTTCAAGCTCAGCGGCACCGCCTGTACCACGGGCTGAACCCGGATGCCCGTCGCCGGGCCGCCGGCGGGTCAATGCACCGCGACGGCCCGGACCGGGAACGACCCCATCGCCCGCACCGGTGCCGGCAGCGCGGTCAGCCGGCTTCCCGTGTCGGGAACGACCTCGAGGTTGGTCAGGTTCTCGATGATCGGGATGTCGGCGCCGAGCAGCCGGGCATGGGCGGTCCGGGCCGGATCGGCCGGGTCGTCGATGCGGACCGAGTCGATGCCGACAAGCGCGGCGTTGGCGTCGACGAGCGCGTCCACGGCGCCGGCGGTGAGATGCGGGCAGTCCAGGTTGAGGTAGCGGGGCGTCCCCCAGTGGCGCGCCCAGCCGGTGTGCACCAGGACGGCGCGCCCCCACAACCGCTCCGGGTCACCGAGGTCGAGCGCGGTCACGGCGTCCCGGCCGAAGGCCCGCACAACGGTGATCGGGACGCCGACCAGGCGTTCGAGCGGCAGACGGGCCAGATCGGCGCGGTCTTCATGGCAGTGGTACGGCGCGTCGAGGTACGTGCCGGTGTTGCCCACCAGGGTCAGCGACTCGATCTCGAACGACACACCCGACGCCGCCCGCGGGACGGCAACCGTCAGGTGCGGGCTCGGCACGTCCGCGCGGGTGAGCATCCCGGCAACGATCTCGTGCGAGAGGTCCACGACCACACGTCGCAGCATACGGAGCACGGCATCCAGCCGTACCGGGATTCGCGGGTCACGTGCGGTTCGCGCGGGGTCGCGTTCGGTCGGCTGATGGTGCAGAGTGATGGGAAGTCCGGGGGGGCGATGCGGAGTGGCTCGGTACGTCATGACGGCTGAGGACGCGGTCGACCTGCTGGCGCGGCTGAACTCGCACGGCGTCGATGTGTGCGTCGGCTGCGGCTGGGGTGTGGATGCGTTGTTGCAGGAGCAGACGCGGGAGCACTCGGACCTGGACCTGTGGGCGCCCGCTGCGCAGTTCGAACGGCTGGTGGTCGCGCTCACGGAGGCTGGCATCGACCAGCTCTTCCCCTGGCCTGGCGATCGGCACTGGAACTTTGTGGTGCACGACGGGGCCCGGTGGCGAGTTGACCTGCATATGTACGAGCCGCTGCCGGACGGTTCGTTGCACTTCGGATCGGTCGTCGACGGCGTGGTCTTCCCGGCCGAGGCTCTGGCGGGACACGGGCTGATCGCCGGGAGGCCGGTGCGGTGCGAGGCCGCCGAGTGGTCGGTGCGCTGGCATACGGGTTATCCGCCGCGGGACACGGACCGTCACGATGTGCCGTTGCTGTGCGAGCGGTTCGGCATCGAGCTGCCAGAGGCGTTCACGCAACGCGAACAGGGGCCGAGGGTTGGGTAAGGAAGTAGGTATTGTTCAATCGCGGTGTGGATCAGCCATGTTGGGTGATCAGTTCGCGGAGTTCTGACAGGTGGGCGTCGAGGGCGGGGTCGGGTGTACCGACCCAGGGTCCACGGAATTGGGGCCGCCGGGAGACGAGGTCGGTGAAGGCGGCGATCTGGTCGCGGGCATTCTCGGCCCAGCTGACGTCCTCGCCGACCGCGATGCGAGCGGCGTAGGACAGGTCGATACGTTCCTGCAGCCATGGCGGGGCGAGTCCGGCGCGTTGCGCTGCGGCAGCCGGGTCAGCGGACGCCAGGGCGGCGATCCGGGCGGCGAGAGCCCGCTGGCCGTGGCGCTCTGCCATGCGCTCGAACCGGGTCCACTCGCGGCCCACGGAGCCGAGTCGTTCACCCCACCGCTCGATGAGGACGAGGCGCAGCGCGCGGGCAGAGACACGCAGCAGGTGCGTGGCTTTGGCCAGGTCTTCGGTCTGGGTTCGGGTCGCTTCGGCGAGGGCATCGGTGGCTTGTTGATGCCAAATGTTGATGCGCGCGGCGACGACCGTGGGGTGGAACCGGACGGTGCGTATCCACGCGGCGAACGCGGTGCCGAGTTCGTCCTCAGGGTCGGCGGCGTGCCCGCCGTATGCCTTGTCGATGCCGTGGAACCAGCGCGGTTCGGCGATGCGTGCGACTGCATGATCCGGTCCGGCGGCGACCGCGTCGCGGATCTCGGTGGTGGTGAAGGCCAGCCAGCCGACGTCGAGAGCTTGGGCGCGGCCGGATCCGGTCCACCAGTCGACGAGTGCGGCGCGGCGCTGGTCGAGCTTGGCTGCCGATTCCTCCGGATCGCCGGAGTCGGCGTAGATGGGTAGCAGGTCGATGTCGGACATAGGCCAGGGTTCGCCGCGTCCGACGCTGCCGGCGACGATGAGTCCGTGGACGCCCGGAGTTTGCCCGAGCACGGTGATGGCTTCGTGGAGTCGTTCGTCGAGCAGTTGTTTCCACCGGTCAGTGGGCTTCATCGGCTTGGGCTCCTTCTCTGTTGGGACGGCAACTGACTTGGCGGCATCGAGGTCGTCTCGGCGCCCTGGCTGCGGCTGCGAAGTCGGGCAGCATGCGCCAAATCGCGTAGCGACGCAGCAGGTGCTACTCGTCGGGGTTGTCGCGCTGACCGATGGTGCGGGCGATCGCCTGTTCCAGCAGGGTCGGGCGAATCAGCGAAAGGCTACGGCATTCTCCGAGGCCCATTGCCGGAACGGCCTGGCCGGGGCACCGGTGACTTGGAAGACTGTGTCGCGCACCTTGAGCAGCTCGTCGTTAACGTCGCCGCCCGTCACGTCGAGCACCGCATCCGCAGCTTCATCGCCCAGGAACGCGGCCATCCGACGGTGGGCCTCCTTCCGGCTGATCTCGACGAACGGCACGTCCCGCCCCAGCACTGCCGCGATGGCACCGACCTGCTGCCGGGCTGTGATCGGCTCCGGACCGGTCAGTGCATACGTCCGCTCTCGGTGGCCGGCCTCAGTCAGCGCCACCCTAGCCACCGATGCGATGTCCGCGGGGTGGATCGTGGGGAGACCGATGTCCGCGTAGGGCACGCGGACCGTTTCGTGCTCGCGGATCGCTCCCGCCCACCACAGGGCATTCGAGGCGAACTGCGTCGGCCGCAGGATCGTCCACATCATGCCGCTGCCCTTGAGCAGATGCTCGACAGCCAGGTTCTCGCCTGCGGGGCCCAGGTGCGGATGGGTCTGGACGGTAATCGACGACACCAGCACCACGTGTTCCACACCTGCCTGCCGGGCGGCCTTGAGGATCTCGGCGTCTGCGCCCACGCGTGACACGAGGAACAGCGAATGCACCCCGTCCAGCGCGGGCTTCAGCGAGACTGCCCGAGCGAGGTCACCCTCAACGGCTTCGACCCCCTCCGGAAACCCAGCCCGTGCGACGTCACGGGTGAGAACCCTCAAAGAGCCCACGCCGAGATCCTGGAGCTCCTTCAAGAGGGCGCTTCCTATGTTTCCGGTGGCTCCGGTTACCAGAATCATGAGCCCTCTCCCGTGGTCAGGTATTGATCAACGTGACGCTAAGATCTCAACCAAACTTCAGGTCAAGGGGATTCCTCACAGGTGCCGAGATCGAGTAGCCGAGGGTGCGACTCCTTCCTGAGCACGCGGACGGGTGGGGTGGGAGCGTCGATCGATCTGGGCAGTTTTGCCCTCGGCAGCGCCGGGGCTTCAAGCCAGTCGCGTCGCTGATGCGGGCCCCGACCGCCATTCGGCGTAGGCAGACTCCAGTCGCTCGCGCTCGCGCTGAGTGCCGATGGCGGTGCGATGCTCCGGGTGCTCGGCGTAGTGGCGGACGACCGTGGCGAAGAAGACGTAGTCGACGTAGAAGGAGAGCACGCGGACGTTGAACCGCTTCGGACGCCCGCCCGAGCGCCCGTACCGCAGCGACACGGTCCAGCGACTCGCCGCCGGCGGGCCGTCCGCGACCAGGTCGTCCCAGCGGATATCCCGGCCACGCAAGGGATACCGCACGGTAATGCCGACCGGCGTGAGCTTGACTTCCTCTCCACGCCTGAAGGCGGGGGATTCCCGTGGCTGAGGCGCGTTCACGCCGCGAGCCGATTGGGTGGTTGGCGCTTCACAGACCGGCCAATGCCGAGGTCTCCACGCCC
>NZ_JBEPDB010000033.1:0-80292 GCF_040300025.1 Dactylosporangium sp. NPDC000555
AGCGCCAGTACCGCGACGCCGGCGGCGAGCGCACCGGCGACGGCCGCCGCGGTGAGCCGCGCGATCGCCGTGCCGTCGGCCGCGAGCACTCCGGCGCCGGCCGCGGCCCGGGCGCCGGCGATGCCGAGCGGCACCCCGACGGGCACGGCGATGAGCATCGGCAGCAGGTGCTGCCCGACGATCAGCCGTGCGGTCCGCCGCCGGGTCGCGCCGCGCAGCTTGAGCAGCGCCACGTCCCGGCGCCGGTCCTGCGCGGTGTGCCGCCCGACGACGGCCAGCGCCAGCCAGCACAGCGCGAGCGCCTGCACCCACCCGGCGAACAGCCCTCGCCGGATCGCGTCCCGGTCGGCGGCAACGGCCCGCAGCAGTTCCTCGCTCGGCTGCACGAGCTCGAACCCCTTGTCGCGCAGGGCCGTCCGCGTCACCGCCAGCCGCTCGGCGACCGCACCGGCGCTGAGCCCGCCGACGAGCCACGGCGGCAGCGGCGCGGTGTAGACGGCGGTCGGCTCGTCCAGGTGCGCATCGGCGAACGTCGCGAGATCGACGAACACCGGGTCGAGCGACTCCTTGCCGGCCGCGATCCGCCCGGCTCCGAACATCGGTTCCGCCCAGTATTCGCCGGACTCCCCGGCGCGCTCGTAGACGCCGGTGACGCGCAGGGCCACCTGCAGTCCCGCCTCGGTGCGCAGCGTGAGCGGGTCGCCCTCGTGGACGCCGAGGGTGTTCGCCGTCTGCCGGCTGACCACCGCCTCACCCGCCGCGTCCGGGCACGCGCCCGTGATGCGCATGTGAGCGCACGCGTCGTCGCGGTAGGCGACCGGCGCGGTTCGCGTGGCGCCGGCAATGCTGATGAGCGTCCGGGTCAGCCCGAGCACGGGCCGCGCGCCACCCGGTGGCAAGATCGCTTCGACGGTATGCCGGAACTCGGCCAACGCCCCTTCGGGATCCCCGGCGGCCGGTGCCCCGCGGTGTACGGTGAGCAGCCGCTGGGCCGGCGCCGCGGTGTCGATGTCGGCGGCGGCCGACCGGGCCGTGGCCGCGGCGGCGAACTGCGGCCCGGCGGCGGCGATCGCGCAGAGCAACACCCCGAGCGCGAACACGGTGGCCGCTTGTGCCGGCCGCCGCCGCAGTGCACCGAGTATGAGCTGGAGCATGCCGCCTCCGTCGCCTGACGTCGATCACCGGACACGCGGGCGGCGGTCACCTGTCGGCCCCGTCCCGAACGCACGACCATCTATGGTCGATCCCGCTTATGTCAAGACCCGAAATATGCAGGTGATCGCTCGGGCCTGCCGGTAGCGTCGCGCGGGGTCGCGGTCCGGGCTCAAGGGGGCAGGTGCGGCGGCCTGCTCCTGCTCGCCCCGGCCGAGTCGGTCGAGCTCGTGGCGCCCTGGCTCAGCGCGGTCGCCTCGGCGGCGGTCCTGCTGCCGCGCCGGCCGGGCGGGGCGAGCGGCGCGACGGATGGGCCTGACCGGTGGTTGTGGAATTCGGCTGGATCGCCAAGCCGGACTGCTTCGAGGAGCGCATGGCGCACCTGCTGGTGCGGCTCACCGACGCCGGCGAGACGCCCGGGCTGCGCCTGGCCGCTGGACGCAGTGGTACCGCGGGCCGGCTGACGGCCCGCGGTACCACCGGGGGTCTTACTTGTCCTTCAGGCAGAGGACCGTGCCCTTCCGGCCCCGCTTGCCCTCCCAGTAGGCGCTCGTCGTGTCGGCCCACTGGTCGCACACGCCGGCCTTGTCGACCTCGCTCTCGGTCTTGTCCTCGACCCGGCCGAGCACGACGAAGTTCGCGTCGGCGCTGTCGCACTTGACGAGAACCACGTTGTTCGCGCTCTTCTGGTGCAGGCAGTCGCCGACCTTGGCGTTCAGCGCGGCGTCGCGGTTGAGGTACCAGCCGACGGCGCCCAGCACGACCAGGATGACGAGCGAGATCACCAGCCGCGGGACCTTGATGCCCTTCTTGGCCGGCTGCGGCGCCACGGGCTGCTGCAGGGGCGCCTGTGCCTGTTCCTGTTCCTGCGGCTGCTGCTGTGGGGGTGTGGTCATGGTCTTTCGTGCCTCCCGTTGAATGTGTACCGGGTAGGCCTACCGGGTCGGAACCGGTTCGTCGAGAGGTTGTCCGCCTCGGGATTTGTGATCTTGATCGCTTGCGTGGGCTGCCGCAGCGCGGGTACTTCCGGCGGCTCCCATCCTGGTTGCGCGGTGTGACCCCGCAGGCAGCGGTACGTGATGCGGTAGCGGGCTATGAGGCTTGCCCGGCCAGGCTGACCGCCGGCTCCTTGATGGCTGCGGTGATCCCGTCCCAGAGTCGCACGCGGGCGTTCAGGGTGGCGGTGACGGCCCCGACGCACTCCTGCCACTTGGCCTCGTCGTCACCGCAGAGGTCCGCGAGCATCTGCATGGCCATCGGGGTGTGTTCCTCGTCGTCGACCTGAATGTGCCGGCGCAGGTAGTCGACGAAGAGGTCGAGCCGGCCGAGGTTCTCGTTGACGTCGACGACCTGCTGGAACATTTCGGGGATAAGGTCTTCGCGGCCGAACGCGAACGCCGCGGCTTGGCAGTGCAGCGGCAGGGTCTGGATGAAGGTCCAGGTGCTGCGGACGAACTCGGCGGCCGGGGCGGGCACGGGCAGAGCCCGCAGGGCTTCCGGCACCGGCGTGCCGGTGCGGATCAGGTCGATGAACGGCTCGATGACCGTCGTGTCGGCCCCGGCTTGGGTCATGCCCTGCACGTAGAGCTCGAAGTGGCTGATGAACCCGCCGCCCAGCTCGTCGCTCTCCTCCACCAGGACGATGTCGTTGATCAGGCGCCGGCTCGACGTCGGGCCGGTGGGGACCCAGGGAACATCGACGCAGGTCAGGCTGCGCTGCAGCGACTTCAGCAGCGACATGAAGTCCCACACGGCGTAGACGTGGTGCTCCATGAAGGTGACGATGGCCGCGTGCGAGTCCAGGCGGGAGTACATCTCGTGGGTGATGACATTCGAGCGGGCCGCGGCCACGGCCGCCTTGAGCCGGTTGATCCCCGGGTGGGTTTCATTCCACTCGTACCGTGACATGGTTCTTCCCTCCGCTGTATGCGATGAGTCGGCTCGATGTGAGCACTGTGCCGTCGGCCCCGCCGCACCGCCCGGGCGCGGGATCCGGCAACCAATCGGATTGACGAAAGGCTAGGCCGGTTCAGTGTTGTCCCGCAATGGGCTGGAGCACTGGTTTTTGTCCGAAATCGAGGCATGCCTCATGTTCGCTGCCGAAATCGGAGGGCTACCTCAGGTTGTAGGCTGTGCGAGTGACGACACGCAAGCCGCCGATCGGCTCTCTGCGCAGGGACGCGCAGCGCAACCGGGCCGCACTGCTTGACGCCGCCAGGGCGGTGTTCGCGGAGGAGGGCCTCGACGCCGCGCTGGAGGGCATTGCCCGCCGGGCCGGGCTGGCGATCGGCACGCTGTATCGCCATTTCCCCACGCGGATGGATCTGGTGGGGGCCGTCATGGCGGAGAAGAAACGGGCCTGGATCAAAGCGGCCGAGGCCGCCGTGGTGATGGAGCCGGCCTGGGACGGACTCACGTTCTTCCTCGAGCGCGTCTGCGAACTGCAGGCCGGCGATCTCGGCTTCAACGACATCGCGTCGATGCGCTTTCCGTATGCGGCCGGGATCGAAGCGGCCCGGAAACGTGCGTACGACCTCGGCCGTCGCATCGTCGAGCGGGCCCAGGCCGAGGGCAGCCTGCGCCCCGACATCGCGGCCGAGGATGTGGCGTTCATCGTCTGGGCGCACTCGCGTGTCAGCGAGGCGACCTATGCCGTCGACCCTCAGGCCTGGCGCCGCTACCTCGCCCTGACCCTCGACGGCCTACGCGCGACCGCGGCCAACCCGCTACCCGTTCCGCCGCTTCGCCCGCGCCAGGTGCTGCGTGCCCAACTCCGCCTGGGCCGCCGCCGGCTCCGGTGACGCAATCGGACCACGCGGGTCCTGCCCGCCGACGCCGGGTCGCTCGACACGGTCGCCGCGCGGTTCGCGGCCCTGGGCTGCGAGGCGTGGCCGGGCTTCGGGCTGGTCGCCGTCGACGTGCCGCCGACTGCGGGCTCCAGGCGGATCCGGCATGAGCTGGAGGCGGGCAGGCGGGCCGGCATTTCGGATTTCGACATCGGCTGAGCGCTGTCACGGAGGGGCGGCGTGTGCCGGTTGGTTATCGCACGCCACGCCGAAACCCGCATCGAGGCGGACCTGCTGCTGAGCCGCCCGTCAGCGCTGGCCGGCCGTCGAAGCGACCTGGCCCGTAAGGTGTGCTTTGCATGAACTGGACGACACGATACATTCATTTACATGACTCTCGTGTGGATTTTCATCGGGCTTTGTTTCTTCTGCGTAGCCATCGCCTTGTACGTGAAGAGAAAATAGATAGGTTCGCACGACGTCCATCGAGTAACGCGTTCATCGCCCATCGCCGAAAGCATCGGCCGCATCGTTGTTTCGGAACTCTCGACGATGAACGATGTACCTGGCGTCGACGTCCGTCCCGCACCGCGGTCGCCGCGGCGTTCACCGGGATCGCCGAAGCGATCTGACCGGAGTCGGTGGGCCTGGCGTGTCCGCCGATCCGGTAACGCGACTGTGAGTCTCGGTTTTCGGCTTTGCGAGTCTGGAGCCGTGCTCCGGCTGCCGCGTCGTCGTTGACCAGGCGACCCCGGCACGCGCCAGGCGGTCGCGCACCCGCGCCGACCGACTCTAGTGATGAGTTGTCGCGCCCGTAGCCGTCATACCTACGACGGGACACGACGGGCGGAAGGATGGCGTGATGAGTGCGGACACGCGGCTGGAGGAGCTGGGCATGAGCGGTCTCGGTGGGAGCGGTCTGGGGGAGGTCGACGAGCCGGCGTTCTCGGGGCTGGCGGAGCGGCACCGGCGGGAGCTGCACGTGCACTGCTACCGGATGCTCGGGTCGTTCGAGGACGCCGAGGACACCGTGCAGGAGACGTTTCTGCGTGCCTGGCGGCGGCGGGAGACCTTCGAGGGGCGGTCGACGTTCCGGGCCTGGCTGTACCGGATCGCCACCAACGCCTGCCTGGATCTGCTCGCCAAGTGTCGCCCGGAGCCTGCGACCGGCGGGGAGGCGCTGTGGCTGCAGCCCTACCCGGACCGGCTGCTCGACGAGCTGCCCGCGGGCGACGCGGACGAGCCGGAGACCGTCGCCGTCGCGCGGGAGACGATCGAGCTGGCGTACCTGGTCGCAGTCCAGCACCTCGCGCCGCGCCCGCGGGCCGTGCTGATCCTGCGGGACGTGCTCGGCTGGCCGGCGAAGGACGTCGCGGAGCTCCTCGGGGACTCCGTCAACTCCGTGAACAGCGCGCTGCAGCGGGCCCGCGCCGGCATGCGGGAGCACCTGCCCGCCGAACGGCAGGACTGGACCGGCGGCGAGGAGGACGCCGGGACGCGCGAGCTGGTACGCCGCTATACCGACGCCAGCGTCGCCACGGACATCGACGGGCTCGCCGCGCTGCTGCGGGACGACGTCCGCTGCTCGATGCCGCCCACGCCGGGCCTGTACGTCGGCCGCGACACGGTGGTGAAGGACTGGGTCGACAACGGCTTCGAGGACATGAAGCACCTGCGCGCCGTCCCCACCTCCGTGAACCGGCAGCCCGCCGTCGCCTTCTACCACTGGCGGAAGCTGGAGGGCGCGTACCTGCCGCTGACGATCGACGTCCTGCGCGTCACCGGCGGGGCGATCACCGAGATCGTCACGTTCCACGACGACCAGTTTCCGCGGCTCGGGCTGCCGGAGCGCCTGCCGGCGGACGGCACGGAGTAGTCCCGGTGTGGACGCTCGTGCTGCGCGGTGGCGAGTGTGTCGCGGTGGTCGCGGGCGCAGTGGTGCGACGCGTTCGTACGCCAGTCACCGAATGCCGAAGGAATGACATGAACAGTATGAATGACACCGGGGTCGCCGCAGGCCCGGCATCGGGCCGGACCAGCCGCACCCACCGACTCCGCGGGCTCGCCGTCGCCGGCCTCATCGCCACGCTCGCGGCGATGGTGGCCACCACCCTCGCCGCCGCGCTCGCCCAGGCCGTTGGCGTCGACTTCGAGATCCCCGATGGTGGCGAGACGATCCCGTTGCCCGGGTTCGCCGTGGTGACCGGCTTCTTCTCGGTCGTGGGCATCGTCATTGCCGCCGCTCGGTGGCACGCGGCCAGCTGTTGCGGCCGGGACAGATGGCCGAGCTGCACCAGACCGTGCTGGCCGAGTCGCTCCAGGACATCCGGCCCGGCATCGCCTACGGGCTGGGCATCATGTGGATACCCAACCGGTGCGGCGGCTACTGGGCGCACTTCGGCGACATGCCCGGGATGAGCACGCTCGACGCTGTCACCCCGGACGGGCACCGCTCGACGGTCTTCTACCTGGCCACCGTGCTGGCCGATCCGGACCGGGCGCCGGCGATCATGCAGCGGGAGTTGGCACTGCTCGACGACCTGACCTGCGGCTGACGGTCGTCGGGGAAAGAACGGGAGTTCGATGTACACCGGGACCTGGCCGCGTTCGGTCGTACGACAGGATCTTCCTCATGAGGATCCCTGCCGACGACGAGATCCGGGCACTGCACGAGCGGCTCGCCCCGACTCCGGCCGCGTTCGACCTCGTGTACGTCCATTGCGAGATCGTCGCCCGAATAGCTGAGCAGGTCATGGCGCCCGGCGTCGACGCGGCCCTCGTTCGCGCCGGGTGCCTGCTGCACGACATCGGCGTGTACCGTCTGGCCCCCGCGGAGGCGTACATCCGGCACGGGCTGCTCGGCTACGAGGCCCTCGCCGAGCTGGGCTTCCCCGAGCCGCTCGCCCGGTTCTGCTCGCACCACACCGGTGTCGGCCTCACCCGCGACGACGTGCGGCGGCAGGAGCTGCCGCTGCCGCTGGAGGACTACGTCGCCGAGACCGCGGAGGAGCGGCTCGTCATGTACGCCGACAAGTTCCACAGCAAGTCGACGCCGCCGCGCTTCGTGTCGGCCGCGGCGTACACCGCGGCCGTGACCCGCTTCGGCGAGGACAAGGCCGCGGCGTTCAAGGCCATGGTCGCCGAGTACAGCGAGCCGGACCTGGCCCCGCTCGCCGCCGAATACGGGCACCGGATCGTCTGGTACGGCGGCAGCGCCATGAACGTGCCGTCCTGAATCCAGCTCCCGATCTGCGGGCCTTCACGGGACTTCGTGGATGGACCCGGTTAGCTACATTCTCGGGTGTGATCGACAGGTTCCCCATCGCCAGGCAGCCGCTGGCCTGGAAGTCCGTGGGCGCGGTCGCCGCCGGGGCGGCGTTGATGCTGCTGCTCACCATCAATCGGTACGACTACCACCGCGACGAGTTGTACTTCCGCATCGTGGGCGCGCACCCCAAGTGGGGGTACGTCGACCAGCCCCCGTTCACCCCGCTGATGGTCCGGCTGTGCATCGACGTCTTCGGCGACACGGTCTGGGCGATCCGCATCCCGGGCGTGCTGTTCGTCGCGGGGGCCGCGATCCTGCTCGCCCTCGTGGCGCGGGAGGCGGGCGGCGGCGCGCTCGCGCAGACCCTTGCCGCGGCCGGGGTGTGGACCACCTTCCCGCTCGTGGCCGGGCACATCACGATCACCGCGGCGCCCGACCTGGTGATGTGGCTGCTCGTCATCCTGTGCCTGATGCGCGCCCTGCTGCACGATCGGCCGCGGTACTTCCTGCCGGCCGGGCTGTTCGCCGGCCTCGCGCTCTACAACAAGCACCTCGTGATCCTGCTGTTGCTGACCGTCGTCGCCGGGCTGCTGGTCGTCGGTCCGCGCCGCGCGCTGCTGTCGAAGTGGCTGTGGGCCGGCGCGGCGATCGCGGTCGTGGTCGGGCTGCCCAACCTGCTGTACCAGATCGCCAACGACTTCCCGCAGATCACCATGGCCAACGCGCTCGCCGAGAACAAGGGCGCCGACGCCCGCATCATGCTGGTGCCGATGCAGTTGCTGTGGCTCGGCCCGTTGTTCGTCCCGGTGTGGGTCGCCGGGATCGTGACCCTGCTACGCCGGCCCGAGCTGCGCCCGGTGCGCGCGCTCGCCGTCGCCTACCCGCTGATGCTCGTGCTGCTGTTCGTGGTCGCCGGCCAGCCGTACTACAGCTTCGGCCTCCTGGCCGCCCTGTTCGCGATCGGCGCCGTGCCGACCGCTCGCTGGGTCGTCCGCGGCGGCGCGCGGCCCTGGCTGCTCGGCGCGGGTACCGTCGTCAACTGCGGGGTGGCGGTGGTCTCGTCGCTGCCGGTACTGCCGATCGACGTCGTGGGCGGGACCCCGATCCCGGCGATCAACCAGGGCGTCTCGGACCAGATCGGCTGGCCGCGGTACGTCGCCCAGATCAAGGCGGTCTACGACGATCTGCCGGCCGAGGACAAGCCGCGCACCGTGCTGCTGACCGGCAACTACGGCGAGGCCGGCTCGCTGGACCGCTACGGCAAGCCGCTCGGCCTGCCCGATGTCTACAGTGGACATAACGAGCTGTGGTACCTCGGCCGGCCGCCAGAGTCCGCGACGGTCGTGGTGCTGGTCTCACAGGGCGACCCGACCCGCTCGCCGGCGTTCGGCTCGTGCGTGGAGAAGGCCAAGCTCGACAACGGTTACGGCGTCGACAACGAGGAGCAAAGAGCTCGCGTCTTCGTGTGCCGCGACCGAAAGGGTACCTGGGCCGAGCTGTGGCCGGGCTTCCAACATTTCGATTGATGCGAGGCTGTTCCCATGACGCGTGACGGCCGCGCCCGTTGGACCGGGCGCGGCCGTCGTCTGCTGGTGCGATGTCGGCGGGAGAGCTACTTGCGCACGTACAGCCGGATGTCGTCGACCGAGGCGTCACCCTCGCCGACATTCGTGTACGGCTGGCCGATCACGAAGTACTCGGGGTACTCCGAGCCGGCCGGCCACATGTCGTTCCACGTACGGCTGCCGTAGGGGCCGCGGACCGTCGCGGAGCTGTTGAAGCGGCCGTCGTACTCGTCGCCGGGCACGTTGTAGCGGAAGATCGGCACGTTCTGGGAGATCGTGCCGTTGTCGTTGCGGTCGGTGTCGACGAACTTGCGGTGGTAGCGGTACGTCGTCTGGCCGGCATGCTTGAAGTTGCCACTGGCCTCGATCGCGTAGCCGGTCTCGTCGCGCTCGATCGCGAACTGGTAGTCCTGGAACGGCATCAGCTCGGGGATCATCTCGGCGGCCGAGATCTGGTTGCCGGCGACCGGCAGTTCGTCGCAGTCGGAGACGAACGTCTGCCGCTGGCTCTGGGGGCCGTTGAAGAACAGCATGTTGACGGTCGTGCGGTTGCTTTCGTTCCACGGGTAGTACTCGCCCGTGGCGGAGTTGCAGACCCTCTGGCGGGTGCTGTCACGGCTCGGTGCCGGGCTGAACTGGTCGATCAGCACCTTGCGATGCCGGTGGTAACTGCCGAGGTTGCGCGGCATCGGCTTGAAGTCGACGATCGACAGCATGTGGAACGAGTTGTAGGAGTGCACGCTGCCGTTGACGGCCGTGTCCGTCTCGCACGGATCGGACGGCACGATCGGGTCATTGTTCGACAGCGGCCACGGGAAGAACGTCTTGCAGACGTCGGTCTTGTAGCCGTTGAACTTGCCGTCGTAGGACAGCGAGCCGTTGCGCTCGCCGCCGTAGTTGAGCGTCTTGAGTTTGAACTCGATCCGGTAGTAGCGCGGCAGCGGCTCGGTGGAACGGATGAGCGCGCCTCCGGTGTGCTTCGGAGTGGAGATCGCCCCAACCCTGCCCGCACCGGGAATCGTCGCGTTGGTGATCGACGGGCGGTCCTCGATCTTGTTGAAGCTGTCGTCGACGCGGCCGCCACTGTCACGTGCCGACAGCGACGACGTCAGCCAACCGCTGTGCCCGAACTGCGTTTCCTTGCGCATCGTCTTGAACGTGCTCATCGCGGCGTCGAAGTTCGGCCCCCAGCGCAGCCGGTACTCGTCGCCGTTGTCGTCGTTGAGGTCGTCGACGGGGTCGCTGTAGTCGTCGACGAACCACTCACCGCCGTCAGGGATCGGCTTGCCGAAGCTCTCGACGTACTTGAGCTGCCAGCCCGGGCGCCCATCGTTGGCCCCCGGGGCTGCGTTGGCCGACGGCACACTGACCAGCGTTCCGAGCAGCGCTGCGGCGGTGAGCGTCGTGGTCGCACGCCTGACGCGACGTGTTTTGAATGAACTCATGAGCGGCGGACTTCCTCTCTACCCGAATTTTTCGGGCGACAACGGGGAAGGGCGTTCATCATGCTGAACGGCGATCAAGCATGTGTATATCTACTAGAGCGGCGGAGTTGACGGATGTCAAGGCTTGCGCGCGAATCTTGGTCGTCGCCGAGGCTGTAGCAGCGGATGCCCTGGGTACGCCGGTGCGCCCGGCGGTCCGGCCGGCGCGCGGCGTCCGTGAGGAGCCCCGGTGCGGGCGGCTCGGCTGTGGCCATCTAGCTGAAGGCTAAGTGTCGATTCGACCGTATGCATGGCCATCGACGCCACGTGGCTTCGAGGAGCCCGGGTACGGCATCTGAAACCCGGCTGTAACGCCCTTGACATGGATCGGTCGGCGTTGCACAGTGATCACATCCTTCGCGTATTCCGAATTAGATTCGAGTAACTCGAAAATGAAGAGTGGTAGGAAGTCCCACAGTGTTGCGAAGGCGTTCGAGCTGATTAGCGTCATCGCCGAGCAGGGGCCTGGGGGTGTCGGTTTGCAGGAGCTGGCTGCTCGGTCGGGAGTCGTGGCGAGCACGGCGCACCGCTACGTGACGTCGCTGATCGAGCTCGGCATTGTGGAGCGCGACACCGCCGGCACCGGCACGTACCGTCTCGGGATCGGCCTTGTCACCTTGGCGGGTCGGTACCTCGAAGAGGACGTGCTGCGCAAGGCCGCGCATCCCTACCTCGTCAAGCTCGCCGAGATCAGCGGGGAGACCGCTCACCTCGGAGTGCCGCTCGGCGGCCGGCTGGTTTACATCGACAAAGTCGAAAGTGCCAAGTCGGTCCGTCTGGTGTCGCACATCGGCAGCCAAGCCCCGATGCACTGCACTTCCATGGGCAAGGCCATGCTCTCCCTCGCGAGCCCCGACGAGCAGCGAAAGTTCGTCGCGGGGCCGCTCGAGCGCCACACACCGAAGACGTTGGTCGGCGCCGACCTGCTCGCCGAGCTGGAGCTGGTCCGGTCGCAGGGCTTCGCGCTCGACGACGAGGCGAACGAGGAAGGCGTGCGCTGCATCGGCGTTCCACTGGTGAACAGAGCCGGGGCCGCGGTCGGCGCCATCAGTATCTCCGCGCCGGCCAACCGGTTCAGCGTCGAGGACTGCCGCCGGCTCGCTCCCTCAGCTATTGAGTACGCGGCCGAGATCAGCGGTCGGATCGGCTATGCGGGTAACCCCTTCACCCTCCCAGCGGGATAGCGGCAACGAGGCCGAACCGAACACGAAAAGGAACGAACCGATGTCAGAGAGCCCTTCCCGGATCGACGTCACCAACCCTGGCACCGGCGAACTGCTTGGCCAGGTGCCTGACCTGTCCGAGGAACAGGTCAGTACCATCGTCGCGAATGCCGGGAGCGGACAGCGAGCGGTCGCCGCGATGCCCGCCCACGCCCGAGCGGAACTCCTGCTCGACGTCGCGAGCCGGATCGAAGCCGCCCGGGATGAACTCGCCCGCCTGCTCGCGGCCGAGAACGGCAAACCGCTGGGGCAGACGCAGGGAGAGATCGATGCGGCCATCCGCATCTTCCGCGGCTGTGCCGCCGAAGCGACCCGGATCTTCGGCCGGCAGATCCCGCTGGACGCCGTGCCGGGTCTTGAGGCCCACCTCGCGGTCACCGTGCGCGAGCCGCTCGGCGTCGTCGCCGCCATCGTCCCCTTCAACTACCCCGTCGAGCTGTACGCGCACAAGGCCGCGGCGGCCATCGCGGCCGGCAACGCCGTGGTCGTCCAGCCGCCGTCGCGCTGCCCGCTGTCCCTCGTGCGGATCGACGAGATGTTCGCGGCGGCCGGCGCACCCCGCTATGCGCACCAGCTCGTCACCGGCGGCGTGCGCGTCTCGCAACTGCTGGCCGAGCTTCCCGGGATCGCTGCCGTGACCCTGACCGGCAGCACAACGGCGGGACGGGAGATCGCCCGCCGCGGCGCCGCGACCTTCAAGAAGGTCCTGCTTGAGCTCGGCGGCAACGACGCGCTGATCGTTTGCGACGACGCCGATGTGGACAAGGCCGCCGAGGCGGTCGTCCTCGGCCGTCTCGCCCGCGGCAACGGCCAGATCTGCTGCGCGGTCAAGCGGGTGTACGTCCAGGATGGAATCCACGACCGCTTCGTGGAGTCGCTGCTCGCCCAAACCGCCAAGCTCTCGGTCGGCGACCAGCTCCTGCCCACGACGGACGTCGGGCCGCTGATCGCGGAGAGCGCGGCGGTCGCTGTCGAGGCCGCGGTCGGCCGACTGGTCGCGGACGGCGCCAAGCTCGCCGCAGGCGGGTCGCGCGACGGCGCCTTCTTCATCCCGACCGTCCTCGTCGACGTCCCCGCGCAGAGCCCGGCGCTCGCGGAGGAGATCTTCGGCCCCGTGGCCCCGGTCGCCCGCTTCTCCGACGTCGCCGACGCGGTCCGGATGGCCAACGAGTCTCCGTACGGACTGCAGGCGGCGGTCTTCACCAGCGACATCACCCGCGCCTTCCAGGTCGCCAAGCGGCTCGACGTCGGCGGCGTCGTCATCAACGGCTCCACCGCGCTGCGCGCGGAGAACCTGCCCTTCGGCGGTACCAAGGAGACCGGTGGCTACCGCGAAGGGATCCACGAGACCGTCACCGACCTGACCCGGCAGAAGACGATGGTCGTGATGGGGGCGTTCGCGTGACGCTCGAGGTGCGCGCCGTCCGCAAGGCGTACGGCAGCGTCGAGGTCCTCCACGGGGTGGATCTCATCGGTGGTGGCGGCGACGTGGTCGCCGTCGTCGGGGCCAACGGCGCCGGCAAGTCCACCCTCATCAAGATCCTTTCCGGGGCGGAGTCGATGGACTCCGGCGAGCTGTGGCTGGACGGCCAGCGTCTGGCCCTCCGCAGCCCGCACGACGCCCAGGCCGCCGGGATCCGGACGGTCTACCAGGAGCTGACGCTGATCTCCGGGCTTTCGGTGACCGAGAACCTGCTGCTGGGCCGGATGCCCCGCAGGGCCGGCCTGATCGACTGGACCGAGGCGCACCGCCGCGCAAGAACGCTGCTCGACGAGGCCGGGTTCAGCGGCATCGACCCGGCCACCCTGGCCGGTGACCTGACGGTCGCACGCCAGCAGATGGTCGAGATCGCCAAGGCGTTGGCGTCGGAGCCGCGCGTGCTCGTCCTCGACGAGCCGTCGGCGGTGCTCGCCGGCCGCGACCTCGACGCGCTCTTCGCCCTCATCCGCCGGCTGCAGGAGCGCGACGTCCTGATCATCTACGTCTCGCACCGGCTCGCCGAGGTGACCGAGCTGGCTACATCGATCGTGGTGATCCGCGACGGGACGGTCGTCAAGACGACCGAACCGGCCCTCACGAGCGAAAACGAGCTCATCACGCTCATGGCGGGCCGCAAGCTTGAGCGCATCTACCCGGACGCGCGACCGGAGCCGGGCGGGGAACTGCTGACGGTACGCGGGCTGAGCCGGCCCGGCGAGTTCGAGAACGTGAGCTTCACGCTCCGCGCGGGCGAAATCGTCGGCATGTTCGGGCTGGTCGGCGCCGGTCGTAGCGAGCTCGCCCGGTGCCTGTTCGGCGACACCCGCGTCGCTTCGGGGACAGTACACCTCGACGGCGCGCCGGTCCGCTTCGACCATCCCGCGGCCGCGATCTCGGCCGGGCTGGCGCTCGTGACCGAGGACCGCAAGCGCACCGGGATGGTCGCGTCGATGAGCGTGCGGGACAACGTCGCGCTGGCCACCCTGCATGCGCGAAAGCGTGGCCCGCTGATCGACCGGCGCCGCCAGAAGGCGACCGTCAACGAGATGATCACCAAGTTCGACATTCGTCCCGGTCACTGCGCCGCGCTGCCGATCGTCGCGCTGAGCGGCGGGAACCAGCAGAAGAGCATCCTCGCCAAGTGGCTGCTGACCCAGCCGCGCGTGCTCATCCTCGACGAGCCGACCCGTGGTGTCGACATGGCAACCCGGGTGGACATCTACCGGACCATCGACGCGCTGGCCCGATCCGGGCATGCCGTACTGCTCATCTCCTCGGATCTGGCAGAGGTGATCGGTGCGACGGACCGGGTCCTGGTCATGCGCAACGGGCAGATATCCGGCGAGATTCGATCTGAAGGAGCGACCGAGGAACAGGTCCTCGGCTATTCGATTCGAGAGGCAGCATGACGTCGAGGCGCTTGACCAAGCCCACCGAGGCGATGGCCACGTCGTCGTCCCGGTGGCCGCGTTTCATTGGCGGTCGTCGCATCACTCCAATGGGCGTACTGGTCGTTCTGCTGGTGCTCCTGGTCGGCATCCTGGCGCTGTCGACCGACGGCTTCCTGACCGAGCGCAACCTCACCAACCTGCTCAAGCAGATGGTGACCACCGGGCTTCTGGCGTTCGGCATGCTCGTCGTCATCCTCACCGGCGGGATCGACCTCTCGGTCGGATCGGTGGTGGCGTTCACCGGCATTGTGAGCGCCGGGCTCATAGCCGACCTGCCGATTCCCGTCGCCATGGCGGTCGCGATCGCCGCCGGCATAGGTTTCGGCCTCATCAACGGCATCCTCATCGCCGGCTTCAACCTCGCACCGTTCGTGGTCACACTCGCGGCGCTGACGACGATTCGAGGCCTGGCGTTCGTCTACTCCGAGGTGCCGATCTCCCCCAGTGACCCGGGATTCTTTAGCTTGGGCACGGCGATGGTGGGTCCGATCCCGCTGACCACGGTCATCATGTTCGCGGTCTTCATCGTGGGCGGAATCTTCCTGAGCCAGACGCCGGCCGGCCGAGCGATCTATGCGATCGGCGGTAACGCCGAGACCGTGCGGCTCGCCGGGATCAGCGTACGCAAGCACGTCGTCCTCGCATACGCGATCAGCGGTGCCTGCGCCGGGCTGGCCGGAGTGATCCTCGCCAGCCGGGTCGGGATCGCCCAGCCAAGCGTCGGCGTCGCCTTCGAACTCGACGCCATCGCCGCCTGCGTGATCGGCGGTGCCAGCCTGGCCGGTGGACGCGGCTCGGTGCGAGCGGCGTTCGGCGGAGTACTCGTGCTCGCACTCATCAACAACCTGCTCAACCTGCACGGGGTGCAGAGCTACTGGCAGCAGGTCCTCAAGGGACTGATCATCGTGGCGGTCATTCTTGTCCAGCGGCGCTCCCAGCGTCGCCGGGCCTGAGTCCGCATCACGGCCAACACATTTAGGAGAAGGAATGCGACTCAACAAAATCGGCGCCCTGCTGTTAGTGGGGACCCTGGGCCTCGGACTCGCGGCGTGTAGTTCGGACAAGGACGGCGACGGCAGCGGCGACGGCAAGGCCAAGGGCCGCACTGTCGGCGTCGCCAACTTCACCCTCGGCGGCCCGTACTTCAACGGCATGGACCGGGCGATCAAGGCACAGGCGGAGGGGAAGGGCGTCACGGTCATCAGCACCGACGCCAACGGCGACGCCGCGAAGCTCGCCTCCAACGTCGAGGACCTGATCAGCCGGAAAGTCGATGCGGTGATCATCTCCGGTGGCCCGCTCGAGTCGGCGCCCGCCGCCCTCAACTCACTGAAGGCGGCCAAGATCCCGGTGATCCTCGTCGACCGGAAGTTCCAGACCGGCGAGTACACCAGCTGGATCGGCCCGGACAACCAGCGGATCGGTGTGCAGGACGGTGAGTTCCTCGCCAAGCAGCTGCCCGACGGCGGCAAGGTCGCCATCATCAAGGGTGGCCCGGCCGACAACAGCATCGGTCTGGCGCGGACCAACGGCCTGAAGTCCGCGCTCGGCAAGGACTCGAAGTTCACGCTCGTCGAGGCGCCCGACTTCGGGAACTGGGGCTCCGACGGCGGGCTGGCCGTGATGGAGAGCCTGCTCGCCTCGCACAAGGACCTGAAGGCCGTGTTCTGCGAGAACGACGCGATGTGCCTCGGCGCCCAGCGCGCCATCGCGAACGCGAACCTGAGCAGCCAGATCGTCCTCGCCGGTGTCGACGGCCAGCTCGAGGCGCTGCAGGAGATCGCCAAGGGTGGGAACTACGTCGTCACCGGACTGAACAGCGCCGACCAGATCGGCCGCCTCGGGCTCGACCGGGCGATCGAGGTGCTCGACGGCAAGAACGTGGAGAAGGACACGGTTGTCGACTCTCCGCAGATCACCAAGCAGAACGCGCAGGAGTTCATCGACAAGAGCAAGTCCTGAGCTGGCGCGGTGGCCGGCGCAGCAGTCACTGCGCCGGTCCCCGTGCGGCGTCTGCGGCGACGAGTCAGCAGCAGGCGCCTGAAATCCCGAGGTTGCACAACCACTGGCAGCGTAGCCAGCAAGTAAGGAGATGCAGTGCGTAGAAAACGGAGACTGAGGGCGCGCCTCGCCGTCCTCGTCATCGGAGCCGTAGCCATTTCGGCTGTGGGCGTCCCGGCAAACGCAGGCGCGGCGGTGAGTTACGCTACGGCTTCGGGCGCGCAGGGCAAGAACGAGTCGCAGGGGAACCGGGCACGCCTTCTCGTAACCGGCGTACGGGCCCTCGACACGAAGTCGTTCGAGATCACCTTCAACAACGACCTCACCGAGCAGATCCGTCAGTTCGTCATCGGAAACCCGGCCTACCTCACGGAGTTCATCCGGGTCTCGGGCGGGACGGCGGGGCAGCCGGACGCGGCGCTCGACGGCGGCGCGCTCAACAGGATCAGCGGCACCCGTCTCTTCGTGGTTGACGGGGACACGAGCTCGCTGCGCGTGCTGCTGGGCGCGGGTGCGAGCCTGGGCGACGCGCGTTACCAGGTCTGGTTCGACGGCAAGGGTCGCGACCTGGCTGACGAGCTGCTCATCGCGGGCGCCAACGGCTCGACCCTGCGCGGGACCACGACCACCCCGCGAGACCTGCGCGGCACGACCCGGCCGGCGGAGAAGGCCTCAATCGCATCGGCGACGGCCACCGACTCACGTTCGGTCCGCATCGTCTTCGCGAACCCGGTCTACGCCGCTATGCCCGCTTCGCGGTACACCGGCACAGGCATCACGGTCACCCGTCCGGACGGCACCACGGTCCGTCCGGTGTACGTCCAGAAGGTGGGCGGCACGGACAACACCGCCTGGGACCTGACGTTCTCCGAGGATCTCGGCGCGGGATCGCACGCGGTCGCGATCAACGGAGCGCAGCACGCGTTGACCACGTCGATCGGCAACCTGGCGAACACGGACGTCCTGTCCGCGTCGTTCGAAGGCGCGACCAAGCAGCGGAGCGCGCCCCGGGTCACCGACATCACTGTCAGCGACGACCGGGAGACGATCGTCGTCTCCTTCGACCGCAAGATCGCCGCGGTCAACGGCGGGGACGAGAACGTACCGCTGGCCGAGACGCCGGGCGGCACCGGCGGCACGACGCTCACCCGTGCCCAGCTGCTCGCCGCGGTCGATCTGTCGGGCGTTCTCGAAGGCGCCGGGGACCGCGCCTCGACGCTCGCGCAGAACCTGGAGAAGGTGGCGGCATACGCCCCGGACCTGCACACTCTCGTCATCAAGATCGAGAAGGGTAGCCTGCTGAAGGCCAGCACCCGCGGCTCGGTCACCATCCAGGCGGGTGCCATCACCGATCTGGCCGGCGTCGGCAACACCCGCGCGACGGTCGACTTCAAGGTGCCGAACTCCAAGCCGAAGAAGACCTCGTACGACCCGAACGCAGCTGACTACCTCCGCATCGACCGGAACGCGAGCGTGACCTTCCGGCACAACGCGTTCGAGTTCACCAACGCGCCGAGTGACCTCTCGGTCCGACGGGAAAACGTCGAGAACCGGCTGGTGAACGAAAAGATCGACGCGATCCGGGTCGAGAACAAGTACATCGAGGCGACGTTCATCCCAGGCTACGGCGGCCGCCTGCTCTCGTTGATCTACAAGCCGACGGGGAACGATCTGCTGTACACCAACCCGACCGGCACGCCGTACGGCTTCAACAACAACCCGGTCGGGCGCCCCGGGACCAGCCCCTTCTACCACAACTGGCTCATGGTCTGGGGCGGCATCTTCCCGACGGTGACCGAGGCGGAGCACGGCAAGTACTGGTTCCTGCCGTGGGACTACTCGATCAGCGAGACCGCCGACGCGGTCTCGATCACGATGACCAACAAGGACACCGTCAACTACGCCGACCGGCCGTCGCGTTACGTCTACGGCCCGACCAGGCTCGAAACGGCCGTGACCTACACGGTCGGCAAGACGGCACCGAGCGTGGACATGTCGGTCGGGATCCACAACCCCGGCACCCAGACCGTTTCGTACGAGTACTGGACCTGCACCACGCTCGCGCCGGGTGCCGCCTCCAACCAGGGCTCGCCGACGATGGAGATCGTCTCGCCGGTCAGCGTCATTCAGCGCGATCCCGCGTACACCTGGATGGCGAATGTGGAGAAGCCGGCCAACCCGGCGACTCCGAACGACCGCTACCTGGTCCTCGACAAGCTCAACAAGATGGTCAACTGGCGTGGTGACGGCATCGCGTACGGCCAGGGCCTGGCGCAGAATCCGCAGGGCGACTGGTGGGGCGTCATCAACCACGAGAACGGCGAGGGTGTCGTGCGGGTCGGCGACAACAAGGTGACGCCGGGCATGAAGTTCTGGGAGTGGGGCTTCAACTCCTCGTTCGACACGAACATCTACCGCAACGGCAGCTCGGCGCGTCCGTACATCGAGCTCTGGGCGGGCACCTCGGACCGGTTCTTCCAGGCGGCGAAGATCGCCCCGGGCGCGACCACCTCGTGGACGGAGACCTTCCTGCCGACCATGGACCTGGCCGGCGTCACCAACGCGAACAAGGCGGGTGCCGCTGAGGTGGCCTTCCAGCGCACCGAGGGCAAACTGACGGTCCGCGGTGACGTGTTCTCTACGCACATCGGCCAGAACCTGCGGGTGGAGCTCGTCGACAAGGCGACGGGCCGAACCCTCGCGAGCAAGTCGTTCACCGCGACCGCGGACCGGTCCGCCGATCTCTCCGCGGAGGTCGTCGACGGTGCGACGGTCCAGCTCGTGCTGACCGACCGGGCCGGCAACGTGCTGCTGCAGGCCGAGAAGTCGGCGGCAGGCGCGTAACTTCGGAGTCAGACAGAGAAGTGTTGGGGCGGCGTCTAGAGGGCGCCGCCCCAACACCGTGCCGGGCCGCAGTCACAACCCGGTGAATACGCAGAGCACAATCCGAACCCGAGGTTGCACAACCCAAGAATGGAGTAGGCAATGCGCGCCCCCAAGGATACCGGCTCGGCCCGGGCGCGCGCGGTTGATATAGACTTTGGGCTCTGCGGGGCCAGTCGACTACCTGACAGGAGCTGGCCGCCTCAGGCCGTGGACAGCAGTGCACCCGCGGCCTTGATCTGGTCGACGGCCCGGTGCAGCGCGGCCACGATCTGTTCCTCGCTGTTCGCGCCGAGCCGGGACCCCGGAACGGACAGGCTGATCGCGTCGGTCGCCGGTGTCTGCAACGGTACGGCCATCGCGAAACAGACGATGCCCTCGGTGTTTTCCTCGCGATCCACGGCGTAGCCGCGTGCCCGGACGGTGCTGAGTTCGGCGCGCAGCGCGTCCCGGCTCGTGATGGTATGCGGGGTAAGTGCCTGCAGCGGCCACGTCAGGAGTTGGTCGAGGGCGGCGTCGGAGCGGTCGGCGAGCAGTACCTTGCCCAGCGCGGTGGCGTGGGCCGGCAACTGCCGGCCGATCGCGCTATAGAGCCGCAAGGGGTGAACCGACTCGCGTTTGGCCAGATATACGACATGCGCGCCGTCGAGGCGTCCGAGGTGTACCGTTTCCCCGAACTGCTGCGACAGGTCGTCGAGCACCCCGCCCAACAGGCCCAGGGTGTCGTCCGTCATGAGGTAAGCGGCGCCGACCTGAAGAGCGCGGACGCCCAGCCCGAATCGGGTTCCGGTGTCGTCGCTTTCCACCCAGCCGCGTTTCGCCATCGTCCGAAGAATGCCGTGCAGACTGCTTTTCGGGATGTTCAGGGCGCGGGCCAGGTCGACCAAAGAACGCCGGTGGGGCGAGGCGGCGAGCGCCTCAAGTACGTCCAACGTCCGGCTGGCGGACTTCACCGGTTGGAACGGTTCGGATGATGACATGACGCATACCTTAGCGGGGTTGACACCGTGACCGTTACCGATATAGTCATGTATGTGACTGGTGTTCACTACGATGAACAGGCAAGCGTTGCGTCCGCCATCGGCGCAAGCCGCCTCCTCCCGGTCGTCGTGCTCGACGACGCCCGCGATGCGGATCCACTCGCCGCTGCCCTCGCCCAAGGCGGCCTGCACAGCATCGAGGTGACCTTCCGAACCGACGCCGCAGCCGACGCCATGCGCGTCATGTCCGAGCGCCCGGACCTGCTCGTCGGCGCCGGCACTGTGCTGACCCCGGCCCAGGTCGACCAGGCCGTCGAGGCCGGTGCGCGGTTCATCGTCAGCCCCGGTTTCGGGCCCGCCGTCGTACGACACTGCCAGCAGCTCGGTGTCCCGGTGTTCCCCGGAGCGGCCACCGCGACCGAGATCCAGATGGCGCTCGACGCGGGCCTGGACACGGTCAAGTTCTTTCCGGCCGAGCAACTCGGCGGCATCGGCATGATCAAGTCGCTCGCCGCACCGTTCCGCTCGCTGCGGTTCATCCCGACCGGCGGAGTCAACACCGACAACCTCGCCGACTACCTCTCCCATCCCGCGGTCCTGGCGGTCGGCGGCACCTGGATGGTCGCCCCCGACCTGATCGCCGCCGGCCGCTGGGACGAGGTCACAGCCCGCACCGCGGCGGCCGTTGCCGCCGCCCGTCCCGCTGCGGAGGCATGACCGATGCCCCAGATCCGTCCCGCCGGCGAGTGTCGATACGACCTGGTGTCGCTCGGCGAGATCATGCTGCGCCTCGACCCGGGCGAGGGCCGGGTTCGCACGGCTCGAAGCTTCCGGATATGGGAAGGCGGCGGTGAGTACAACGTGGCCCGCGGCCTGCGCCGCTGTTTCGGCCTGCGCACCGCCGTGGTCACGGCCCTCGCCGACAACGAGGTGGGCCGGCTGATCGAGGACCTGGTCCTGCAGGGCGGGGTGGACACGTCACTGGTGAAATGGGTGCCCTACGACGGGATCGGGCGCGCCGTCCGCAACGGGCTCAACTTCACCGAGCGGGGGTTCGGGGTCCGCGGCGCCGTCGGCACCTCCGACCGCGGCCACACCGCCGCCAGTCAGCTGCGCCCCGACGACGTCGACTGGGACTACCTCTTCGGCACGCTCGGGGTGCGCTGGCTGCACACCGGAGGCATCTACGCCGCGCTGTCCGAGACCACCCCGGACACCATGGAGGCGGCCATGCTGGCCGCGTCTCGGCACGGCACCGTCATCTCGTACGACCTCAACTACCGGCCCAGCCTCTGGAAGGCGCTCGGCGGGCAGAGCCGCGCGCAGGAGGTCAACCGCCGATTGGCCCGCTACGTCGACGTGATGATCGGCAACGAAGAGGACTTCACCGCCTCGCTGGGCTTCGAGGTGCCCGGCACCGACGCCTCGCTGTCCCATCTGGAGGTCGACAACTTCAAGCGGATGATCGAGGCGGTAACGAAGGAGTACGACAACTTCACGGTCGTGGCCACCACCCTGCGCACCGTCCGCACGGCCACGGTCAACGACTGGGGTGCGATCGCCTGGTCCGCCGATACCGGTTTCGCCGAAGCGGCCCACCGGCCCGGACTGGAAATCCTCGACCGCGTCGGCGGCGGCGACAGCTTCGCCTCAGGACTGATCTACGGGCTGCTGGAACTGGATGGCCTCGCCACCGCGGTGGAATACGGAGCGGCGCACGGCGCCCTCGCGATGACCACGCCCGGTGACACCTCCATGGCCAGCCTGAAGGAAGTCGAGGCCCTCGTTCGTGGCGGCGGCGCCCGCGTCCAACGGTAACGAACGGGGGAGACGTCCTCGCGGGTCAGGAGGACCGCCTGCTGGGGCTCGGCCGGTGAGGTCGCCGAGCTCCGCCTCGACGTCGGCGAGGACCGCGGCGGATCAGGAGGCGGCAGCGGGCGCGCCGGCTGCCGGGTCGACCGCGCGCAGCGACACCAGCGCCTCGACGCCGTCGAGCACCCGATCGAGCACGAACTCGAAGCCGAAGTCCGGGTGGTCCTGCCTGTCGAAGACGCCCGCGTCGATGACCACGTGCAGGGCCGGGTAACTCGAGGCCGGCGCGAGCTGGGCCAGGATGCGACCGTAGGCCGAAGTGCCCTGCGCCTCGCTCATTCCCGACTCGGAGAACGCCTCGGTCACCGCCTCTCGGCCAGGCCCGTGTCCCCCAGCGCGCTGAGTCCGTTCTCCATCACGCCGATCTGGTGGGGCGTCATCGGATAGCCGTGCACCGGGATGCGCAGCACCCAACCGTGTTTCCGCAGCACACGCAGGTTGCCCCAGGCCCAGTCTGACAGTCGGGCGCGCCATCCGGCATCCGAGTCCGGCGCGCTCGCCACCGGCGCGTACACGGCGTCGATCATCAGTTCGAGCAGCTCGTCCTTGGACCCGACATATCGGTACAGCGACATCGTGGAGACTCCGAGGTCGCTGGCGACCCGGCCCATCGACACCGCGTCCAGCGAGTGGGAGGAGGCGAGCCGCACGGCGGCCTCAACGACCCGATCGAGGCTGAGTCCCGGCCGCGGCCCCTTTGTGGGGCGAGCCTTGCGGCCCCACGCGGCCTGAATACTGGCCGGGATCCCGGCAATGCTTTCATCCTGCATCGCCTAGCCGCCTCCTATTCACCGCATTGGTATAGCGCATGATACGTGGTCGGCGCACATCTCTTTCTTTCCGCCCCTTCGGTTACCGTGCTTGAAAGCAATCAATTGACGTCTGTTGTTCATAAAATGCCAAGGGGGAATGGCTCCGCGACCGGCTCCGGAGTTGACGGGTGTTGGGTCTGGTGTTCATTCGCCGCCAGTGGGGACATCGCAACCCGCTGATCGACGTCCGGCTGTTCAGGAACAGCCCGTTCACCATGTCGATCCTGACCAAGGTCATCACCGGTTTCTGTCTCACCGGCATCGGCCTGTACGCCAACCAGTACCTCCAGCTGGTGATGGGCTTGCGCCCGTTGACCGCGGCCCTGTGGTCACTGATCACCATTCCGGCGGTCGTGATCGCCATGTTCATCTCGATCGGCCTGACCGGCAAGGTCCGCCCCAGCCTGATCATCGGGACGGGCCTGGTCGTGATCGCCCTGGGCTTCGGAGTCCTCGTCCTGCTGGGCCCCGACGCCCACCTGTGGCAGCTGTTGCTCGGATCCGGCGCGGTCGCGGCCGGCATGATGATGACCGCACCACTGATCGCCGACCTCGTGCTCACCGCGGCTCCTCCGGAGCGGGCCGGCGCGGCCTCGGCCCTGGCCGAGACCAGCGACGAGTTGGGCAGCGCGCTGGGCGTCGCCATCCTGGGCACCGTCGGCGCCGCTGTCTATCACCACCGGATGATCGGCGTGCGGTTGCCCGGCGCGCCGCCCGCCGCGGTCGAGGCGGCGCACAGCACGCTCGGCGGCGCCTGGGAGGTCGCCGCATCGCTGCCGGACCTGGCCGGCTCGCTGCTGGCCGCCGCCCGTGAGGCGTTCACCCAGGGCATGAACCTCGCCGCCCTGACCGGCGCGGGTGTGGCTCTCGTGTGGGCGGTTCTCGTCTTCATCGTGCTGCGCCGTATGCCCGTCGGCTACATCACGCCGGGCGGAGCCAAGCAGGAGACGGGGCACGCGGAGAAAGGCCTCGCCGTAACGCCGGCGGCATTGCCGTAGCCCCTCGGCACCGGGCCCCGGTCAGCCCCGCGTGTCGTTCCCAGACGACCAGGAGGGGCTGAACAGCGGGCAGGACACAGGGAAGAGAGCGCGGCAGCCGTTCCCGTAGCCACCGGCGGCGAAGCGGCCGCGGTCCTCCAGTGGGGGCCTGGTTCACCCACCGGCCAGGATCTTGCGCATCGGTGCGGGGGCGTCGCCGCGGCGCTTCCACTCCCGCGGATAGCCGAGCGAGACCTCCTCGAACGGGACGCCGTCATACTCGGTGCTGCGGGGGATGTGCAGGTGGCCGTAGACGGCGACCTTGGCCCGGTATCGCAGGTGCCAGTCCGCGGTGCGCTCGGTGCCGCACCATTGGGCGAACTCCGGATACCACATCACGTCGGTCGGCTCGCGACGCAGCGGCCAGTGGCTGACCAGCACGGTGGACATCTCGGGGTCCAGCTTGTCCAGCCGTTCGGCGGTCTCCGCCAGGCGGGCCCAGCACCACTCCTCCCGGCTCGCGAACGGGTCGGGATGCAGCAGCGACTCATCGGTGCACACGACCCCGGCGTCGTAGGCCGCCTTCAGCGACTCCTGTTTGGTCGCCGTGCCCGGCGCGCGGAACGAATAGTCGTACAGCAAGAACAGCGGCACCACCGTGACCGGACCGCCGAGGCCGGTCCACACCGGATAGTCGTCCTCCGGCGTGACCACACCGATGTCCTGGCACATGCGCACCAGCGCCCGGTAGCGCTCCTCGCCGCGCAGCTTGACCGGATCGGCGGGGTGCGACCAGAGTTCGTGGTTGCCCGGGGCCCAGATGACCGCGGCGAACCGCGCTCGCAGCAATTTCAGCGTTTGCTCGATGTCGGCGAACTTCTCGCCGACATCACCGGCGACGATGAGCCAATCGGCCGGCGATTCCGGTCGCAGGCCGTCGACGACGGCCCTGTTTTCCTCGTACGAGACATGCAGGTCACTGACCGCGAAGAGAGAGCCGTCCACCGGTCGATCCTGCCATGCCCGGCGGCGTAGGCTCTCGTCAGCGGTGGGATGCGGTTTGGTGGTGGAGGTGAGGTTGGTATGGAGGCGGCAACCGGCACGGTCGTCCGATTCAGTGGCGCCAACGGCTACGGGTTCATCACTCCCGACGACGGCAGCGAGGACGTCTTTCTGCACGCCTCCCTGCTCGACGGCCGATATCGGGAGAACGTCCCGCGCGGCACCCGCGTCTCGTTCGAGGCGGTGCAGGGCGAGCGGGGCCTGAAGGCGGTCGTGGTCAAGGTCATCTCGGAGCCGCCGGCCCGGCCGGCCGGGGCCGACGACGACGGCCTGTGCGACGTCATCTCGTCGTCGGAGTTCAGCCAGCGGATCACCGACGTGCTGATCAGCTCGGTCCCGTCCATCACCGGCGGCCAGATCGTCGAGGTGCGTACCAAGCTGCTCGAACACGCCCGTCGGCACGGCTGGGTCGAGGACTGACGAGCCTGCCGGCCGCGCCGGGAGGCGGGCCGGCGAGGTTTGTGCTGGCGCTGGATGGCAACGCCTTGGCGTTCACCGGGCCCCACGGACAAGCGATCCAATGGCTGGAGCCACGCGAGACGTCCGCTTGACCCCGCTCGGCCGGACCATGGTGTTGGCGCGCCGGCCCGAGTCCGTCACTGTCCGGGCTGGACGCGGGCGAGACCGGCGATCGAGATCCGCCCCGGATCAAGCAGGCCGTGGGCTGACCGCCGGCGTGGGCGGGGCCGCTGGCCCGAGGTCGCGTGTGCGCACCCACCAGCGTGCGTAGGCCGCTGCGGCCTCGGGCTCGATTCGCGGGAGCCGGTCGTGTGGGTGGTGCTCGTCGCGGAGGCGGTAGCCGGCCGCCGCGGTGCCGCGATGCTCGTCGAAGGTGCAGTTCTGGCCAGGGTACCGGCGGATCCGACTCATGACGCCGGGCATACGGCGTTCGTGCCAGTCGCCGACCGGTCCGGGGTCCGGGCCCCGGTAGGCGTCGGTCCAGGCGTCGCGGAGCCAGAGCAGTTCCTCGACCACCTCGCCGTGCAGCATCCAGCACTGCGGCAGGGACTCGCGCGCCGCCGTGTATCTGACCAGGACGTCCGCGACCCACGCGGTCAGGTTGGTGAGCAGCGCGACCGCCTGGTCGGCGTCGGCTGTGAACCAGCTCGGCCGCGACGGGCCGGTGGGCCGGGCGCGCCCCGGCTCGTGCAGCCGCTCGCTGAGGGCGGTGACGTCGGCGGCGATGGAGGCCAGGCCGTTGACGGCTTCCACGACCGTCGCGAGTCGCCGCTCGACGTCCTGTAGCTGGGCGCGCAGCTGATCGAGTTCGCTCACGGCGTCCACACCAGCTTGCCGTCGTCGCCGGTGGTGACCTGGCCGTCGACGGAGAACGGGACGGTCTGGCTGACCGGCGTCCAGCGACGGGGTTCGAGGATGTCCGTCGACCAGTCGTAGCTCACGACCGCCTCGCCCTCCACGACCGTCTTGACCGGCACGGGGCGGCCGTCGCCGGGCTTGAGCTCCAGTTTGGGATAGCGCGTGATGTGCCAGGCGACGCTGCGGGTGATGGTGTACCGCTCATTGGCCGAGAACGGGCAGTCCTTCCAGGTGAGCGGCGCTGGATCGGTGTCGGGCCGGAATCTGTCCTGCGCGGCGCACGCGTCGATGCGCGCCTTGACCTGTCGGTCGACCTCGGCGGCGACGTTGTCGCGCAGGCGTGCCGCCGGGCTGATCTTCGTTTCTGGTCCTCTCCCGCCGACGGTCAGTGTGATCGGGTCGGCGGTGTACAGGGGGTCGTCGGCGACGGCGATGGTGTAGACGCCGGGCAGCGCCCACACGTGCCCGGTGAGCGCACGGTCGGCGCCGGCCGGCTTGTCCTGCGCGGTGGTGACGGTCGCGGCGGCGACCCGGACCTTCGGCAGTTGCGCGCTGTCGACGATCACCGGCCAGCCGGGCGCGCCGGTGATGGACCAGCCGTGGAACCAGCCGGCCCGGCCGAGCCCGATGACGTCGTCGAAGGATTTGCCGCCGGCCTGGTACCGCACCCGCACAGCGACGTGGGCGCGGTCCGGCAGCCGGGTGGGCTCGGACCGCGTGCCGCCGCCGTAGTCGACGCCCTTGATCTGCAGGCCGGTCGGCGGCGTGTAGCCGCTGTCGAGGGCGCCCGGCTCGCACAGCGGCCCGTAGCGGCAGTTCACCAGGCTCCGGATGGCCGTGGTGTCCTTGGCGGCGAGCGCGGTGAAGAACGCGCGCACCGCGCGCTCGGGCGGATAGAGGGCCCGGTCGGACATGCGGGCGGCGAGGTAGCCGAGGACGAGCGCCAGGACCAGCCCGCCCCCGATGAACAGCCGCAATCGGAGCCGGCGGCGGTCCCGGGGCGCGTCGGGCGGCTCGGCCACCACCAGCGGGCGTTCAGCCGCGGGTTGAGCCGGCGCCGGCGGCCGGTCGACCTCGGCCCTGGCCTGCTCCAGCTGCCGGCCGCACGCGCGGCAGAAGCGGGCCTGCGGCCGGGCCGGAGCCGCGCAGTGCGGGCAGCAGGAGGCCGCCACCGGCAGGTTCACGACGTCACCTGGGCCTGAGCCGGGGTCGGGGACGGGCCGGACAGTTCGCGGTAGGGCTCCATGAGTCCGGCGGGCCGGGTCTCGACCAGCAGCGGCGGGTCGGAGCGGTAGAACAGCCAAGCGTGCAGGGGCGGGAGCTGCTGGATCGCCTCGACGGGCAGGGCCGGCCGGTACAGCGCACTGACGGAGTGCGGCCGGCTGGCGTCGTCGTCGGTCAGTCCGCCGGCTGGGCGCGGGCCGCGCATCATGCCGGTGGTGGTGGAGCCGCCGGCGTAGTAGGTCACCTGCGGGTCGCGGGCCTCGCCGGCCCAGCTGGAGACGTTGCGCAGGTCCTCGCCGTTGCTCATGCCGCCGTAGATGAGCTTGGCGGTGGTGGCGGCGAGGATGGCCTGCTGCTCGTCGGCGCCGTAGCGGGCCCGTAGCTGCGCGAGCGACTGCACCGCCCACATCGACACGATGCCCCGGCCGCCGCCCTCGCTGACCAGGCTCGGCAGGCTGCGCAGCGGCGCGATGTTGGCGACCTCATCGAGGGCGAGCAACAGCGGATCGGCCAGCCGGCCGCCCGGTGAGCGGGCGGCGAGCTCGGCCGCGCGTTGGGCGATGGCGTCGACCAGGCCGACGATCAGGGGCGCGATCGCGTCCTGGTGGTGCGACGGGCCGACGATGAACAGGGTCGAGCCGGTGCGCAGGAACTGGTCGAGGTCGAGGTCCGTGGCGGCGGTCGAGGCCAGCACCGTCGGCTCGGCCGTGGCGTCGAGGCAGTTGCGGGCGACGGAGAAGAAGCTGCCGCGCTCGCGGTCGCCGATGTGCTCGACCGCCTGCAGATCGTCGGCCCAGCCCCGGGCCGCGGTCTCGCTGTGGCGCAGGATGTCGGCGGCGGTACGCACGTCCTGCTGGGCCAGCCAGCGGCGCACCTGGGCGAGGTCGGCCCCGGCCAGCGCCGCGGCGTGGAAGACGCCGCGCAGCAGCATGGCGGCGCCGGCCCGCCAGTGCTCGCCGTCGGAGATCCCGCGCGCGGCGACCGCCGTCATCGCCGCCACGCGCCGGTAGCACACCGCCGGGTCCTCGCACCCGGCCAGCGGCGACCAGCGCAGGCCCGCGATCCCTGGCTCCGAGCCGAACGGGTCGTAGACGTGCACGCGCCCGCCGCGCGGGGCGGCGAGGTGCCCGCGCCAGCCCGCGCAGAAGCGCAGCAGGTCGCCGCGGGTCGACGTGGCGACGACGGGGCCGGCCCAGCTCATGAGCGCCGGGATGATGAGGCCGGAGGTCTTGCCGTAGCGGGGCGGGCCGACGATGCCGACCGAGTCCTCGGGGCCGGACCAGCAGCGGCGCAGGCGGTCCGCGGGGTCCAGCCCGAGGTACACCTGGTGGCGCGGCTCGACCCGAAACGGCGGCAGCGGCGGCTGGGCCACGGCGCTCACCGGTCCCGCTCCACGGTCGACAGCGACGGTCGGGCCGGCATGGCGATGCGGGCCGGCCCGTCGTCGCGCAGCGGGTACGAGCGGCCGGGCTCCTCGATCGCCTCGAGTCGCAGCTCGGTCGGTGGGTGCATGGCCAGGATCGCGGCGTCCCAGCCGGAGCGCTCGCCGTCGAAGGAGTGGTGCAGGTAGCTCAGGGCCTGGTGGAGCCCGGTCCGGTAGCCGGCGCGCACGGCCGCCGCGTCGGCGCGGTACTCGGCGCAGCGCCAGGCCGAGGCCTGGATGGGGATGACGATGTACCGCACGGTGACGATCACGGACCAGAACACGAACCGGATCAGGTAGTGCAACGGCCGGTTGTGCACCATCCGCGTGAGCCGGGTGGCGATCTCGTAGAGCAGGTACAGCGGCAGCGTCACGCCCTTGGCCCAGGCGATCGCGATCGCGTCGCCGTCGCGCCAGTGCGCCAGCTCGTGCGCGATGACCGCGGACACCTGGCCCCGGTCGTGGTCGAGCTGATCGAGCAGCCCCTGGTTGACGACGATGTGCCGGATGCCCGCGTACGCGTTCGCCTCCCGCCGGTCGTCGATGAGCACATGCGGCAGCGAGCGCAGCCCGAGCCGGGCCGCCACCTCGTGCACCATCGGCATCAGCCACTCCGCCTCGCGCCGCGACAGCCGGCGGGCCCCGGAGACGCGCAGCCGCAGCGGCTCGGTCGCGACCGACCACAGCAGGTAGAGCGCGCCGACGAACACCGCGACCACGACCTGGCCGACCGCGAACGACACCGGCCAGAGCGCGTCAGAGGCGTACATGCGCTTCCACGGCTCGGCGAAGGCCAGCAACCCCAGGGTCCAGGCCCCGTTGAGGCCGCCGGCGATCGCCCCGACGATGCCGCCGATCTGGATGCTGGCGCTCGGCAGCAACTCGCCGGCACTGAACGGCAGCGGCAGCACCCACTGCAGCAGCCGGTCGACGCGGGCGACGATCTGCGGGCCGAGGAACGAGCCGTGGAACAGACCCACCAAAGCGCCGATCACGGCACCGCTCGCCGCCATCATGATGGTGAACGGCACGTTGAACCAGGCGCCGATGATGCCCGCCGCGGTGCCCCGCAGGTTGCGCAGCAGGATGGCCGCAAGCCAGGCGCGGGCGCCCGGACCGTGGCCGAGCCGGACGGCCGGCGACACCAGGGCCCGCACCCACTCGCCCGCCGCCGGTGCCCGCTGGGCCGGTACCGCGGGGAGGGGCTCGGCCGGCGCGCCGCAGCGGGGACAGGCCGCGGCCCCGGGCGGCAGCGACTGCCCGCACTGATCGCAGTACATACAACCTCCCTTGTCGGCGCGCATCGGCCTCGATATGGCAGGACGTCAGCCTAGCGGGATGCGGCTAGGCTGGGCTCGCCCCGTTCCGTTCGCAGAGGAGGCCGCCGGATGCCGCGCGACGCCGAAGACCGCAGGCTGGAACCGTTCGAATGGAACAGCGAGGAGTCGGTGCGCTACGAGGTCGCCATCGAGGTCATCGGCGAGGGGGTGGCGCATTACTCCGCGCTGCTCAACGCCGCCGAGGCGGCCGGCGACGAGCCGGAGGCCGCGCGTTTGCGTGCCGAGATCGGCGCCTGCGTCGAGGAACGCTACCGGCTACGCGCCACCGACCATGAGGGCGTCACCCAGGTATTGCACAAGTACCGCGCGCTGCTGCGCGCGCCCGGGGATCACGACGCGTGACACAGCCCATCGACCCTCGGCGCTACCTGCTGTCCGACGAGCAATCGCAGCGCATCTTCAACACCCGCATCGTTCCGCACGAACTCGCGCGCGGCGTGCCGCAGGACAACCCGATCGTTGTCCTCGTCGCGGGCCAGCCCGGCGCCGGCAAGACCCGGACCACCCAGGCGGTGCAGGACCGTCTCGACCAGCGTGGTGGAGCCGTCGTCGTCAACTCCGACTTCTACAAGCCCTACCATCCCGAGTACGGGCGGCTGCTGGCTGAGGACGACCGCAACGCCGCCCCGTACACCAGCATGGACGGCCGCCGCTGGATGGCCGCCGCCGAGCACCATCTCATCGAGCACCGGGTCGACACCATCATCGAGACCACGATGCGGGACCCCGGCGACTTCATCGAGCCGGCGCGGATGTTCCGCGACGCCGGCTACCGTGTGGAGGCCGTCATCATGGCGGTTCCCGAGCCGCTGAGCCGGCTCGGCATCATCGACCGGTACCACACGCAGGTCGCGGAGCAGGGACACGGCCGCCTCACCGCTCGGGAGAACCACGACGCCTCCTACCGCGGCGTGCTCGAGTCGGCCAAGGCGATCGACGAGGACCGGATCGTCGACTCGGTCGACATCTACCGCCGCGGCGGCGACCGGCTGTATCGCAACGACCTGACGCCCGACGGTGAGTGGCGCGAGGCGCCGGCCGCGGCCGCCGCCATCGAGTCCGAACGGGCCAGGCCGTGGACGTCCGCCGAGACGCAGCGGTTCGCCGCCGACGTCGAACGGGTCGCGACCGGGGCCGGGCCGCAATGGCGCCCCGAGCTGGCGGGCATCACCTCGCTCGCCGAGCCGCTCGCCAGCCCGGACGTGCCACTGCCCGACCTACGGGACGCGGCGAGTGACCGGCCGCCGGCCCCGGAGGTCGACGCCGCGGCGCTGGACGGCATCCGACGGGCGGCCGCGTCGCTGCACCACGCGCGGCAGGAGGCCGAACGGCACACCCCCGCGCCCGAGCCGGAGGAGCCGCGACCGGACCGCGACCTCGACCGCTGAGGCGGCGCGCTCCTCGGCGGGCCACCGGAGCCGACGCACGTGCCGATCCGCCGGGCCTGAAACGAAGATCCGCGAGAACGGCCAGGACATCATGACCCGGTGTCTTCGGCGCGGCCGACGCGCTCCTCGATGCGGGAGCGGAGGTGGAGTCACCCTTTGCGTCGGTCCCGATCGGGAACGGCGGTCTTTTCCAACCTGGCCAACTCGACCAGAGCTTCGTGGACGGCGGCCTCTGGGTCCGGTAGGCCCGCTTCACGCGCCCGCTCGGTCCATTCCGCAGCCTCGGCCTCGGTCGCGGGGTATCGCGCGGCCATCGCCGACAGCACGACCATGGCGTGGACGTCACCGCGGTCGGCGGCTCGACGGAGCCAGATGGCCGCTTCGTTGTCGTCGTGTCGATTGAGGTGGTACAGGCCCAGGCCGATGACAGCGTCGAGGCTGCCGGCGTCCGCGGCGCGGGTCAGCCAGGTGATCGCCTCCTCGTCCTCTCCGTCGATGCCGTGCATCACGCCGAGCAGGTGAGCCGCCGTCGGGTGACCCCGTTCGGCCGCGATCCGCAGCCACCGCTTTGCCTCCGTGGCGTTACCGAGCGCGGCCAGGGCATGGCCCAGCTGCACCATGCCGTTGATGTTCTCGGCCTCCGCGGCGCGCCGGGACCACGCCGCTGCCTGCTCGTACTCCTCTCGTTGGAGGTGCAGGAGGCCGAGGCCGACCATCGCATGGACGTCGTCTTCGGTGGCGGCGCGGTGCAGCCAATGCTCGGCTTCGGTCTCGTTGCCCAGCATTGCGAGCGCGGCTCCCAGGGCGACCATCGCCGGGACGCGGCCGGCGTCGGCCGCGCGGCGCAGCCATTGTTGCGCTTCGGCGAGTTCGCCGCGTGCCGCCAGGCTCGCCCCCAGCGAGCACGCCATGTCGGTATCGCCGGTTTCTGCGGCGATCCGTAGCCAGAATTCGCCCTCGATCACACCGCGTGAATCGCCGGCGTCGGCCGCGTCTCGAAACCATCGGTTGGCTTCATCGAACTCGCCCAGGCCCATGAGGGCATGGCCGAGCAGGATCATCGCCTCGGTGTTCCCGGCTCGGGCCGCACGCAGGAGCCACTGGCGGGCCTCCGCGGCCTTGCCGTCCACAATCAGCGCGGCCCCATAGACAGCCATGGCCTCGCTGTTGCCTCGCTCGATCGCCCTGCGCAGGAGCGGCTCGGCTGACCCGACGTCGCCTTCTCGGACCAGGCGTCGGCCCTGGGCGACCATTGCCGCGGGGTTGCCGACATCGGCCAGGAGCGCTGTCAACTCGTCACGCTGGTGCCGGCGATCGTTGGCGGGAGCAAAAGGATCAGCCGTCAGAACCGACGTCAGAAGTGGGTCACCGGAGTCTCTCGCACCTCGGTGCAAACGCTCCGCCTCCGCAGTTTCACCTCTTGCTGCCAATATCTCGCTGAGGGCGGCCATGGCGAGCGCTTCTCCGGTTGCCGCGGCGCGGCGGAGCCACCGCTCGCCTTCGGCCAACTCGCCGGTAACGAAGAGCAGCGCTCCCAGCATGCCCATCGCCGGGGCATGACCGGCCTCGGCGGCGGGCTGGTAGGCGCTGCGAGCCACGCCGGGCATGCCCGCCCGCATCGCCTCGCGGCCCACCGAACTCCGCGCGTTCGGGTCTTGGCCTGAGGCGGCGAGGGCTGTCCGCCAAGTCGCGGGTCTCACGGGGACGGAGGCGAGCGGGCCGAAGCCAAGCTGGGTGCGATCGACCAAGTAATCGTGGGCGACGTAGCCACCGTCGACGGGGGTGAGGCAGGAGTTCGCGCCGCACACCGGTTCGGTCGTCCATGCGAGTGCCTCGTCGAAACTGACCTGGTCGCGCCTGCGGCGCAGCGTGGCAGGCAGGTGATCCTGGTACAGTTCGCGCAATTGCTCGCCCGAGATCGCGGCACGGTAACCGGCCCGGTGGCAGTCGACCGCCGCGGAGATGATCGCACTGCCCGGATGCAGTGCGCTGGCGACGCCGGTCTGCCAGCGGCGCATCATCTGCGGACCGCCCGCCAGGTGCTCGACGAACCCATCGTCAGGATGGTCGAGCGACTCTGCGATGCGCGGGTCGTCCCGGAGCTCTTCGGCTCGCGCTACCTCGCTCGGTGTCAGCTCGATGCCGAGCCGAAGGCGAAAGCGGGCATGCTCCACGAGGTCTGTGACGACCCTGGACAACGCGGGAGTCGACCCCAGCCTGGACAACTCCTCGTCGCGAATCGTGGCCACGGCCACCACGGACGGATCACCCGCCGGGCACAGCCTGTCCAGTACCGCCCGGTCGAGACCACCCGGGACGATGAACCGCTCCAGATCGTCGAGCCAGATGACGGCCGGTTCCGGCGGCCGACCCCGCTCGGCCAGTTGCCGAAGCGCTTCAGGCCGCTCGGGTACGAACAGGAGTCGAGACGGTGGTAGATGGCCTAACGCTTCGACAGCGCTGTGCGACTTGCCCGTCGCTGATGGCCCGTGGACAAGCACCAACCCGCCCACGTGTAATGCGCCGACCAGATCCTCGTCTCCGTCGCGTGCCACGTAGGGCACCGGGGTCGATGGTCCATAACGACTTTCGATCGACGCCTTGACTCCGAGCTCGTGAGCGTCGAGCCCGGACAACCGCGGTAACTCGCCATCATCGAGCCGGAATCCGGCCAAGCCGTCAGGCCCAGGATGTACCGACGAGGCGCTCATGCCGTCCATGAGGCGCGCGAGAACATCGCTGGGCGTGATCAGCGCGGCGAACGCCTGGCGAATCTGGGGGTAGGCATTGAGGTAGGTGGCTATTTGGTTAGCGTCCCAGACGCTGTACTCCCTCAGCCCGATCGTAGGTGCGTAGCCCCGGATCGCCTCCTCGATCCGGTCCTTGCCACCGCGCCCCGGCACGGCCGATAACGCTACGTTTGTGGCGAAGATCAGGTACTCGGGCCGCCGGCCATCCCGTACCCGCGCCGTCGTGGGGTCGGCCCAGGCATGCAACTCCTTCGTGATCTGCGTAAGCAGCCACGACGTGTCGGCCGCGGTGCCCAAGATCGTGGATCGGTACTTGACCTGCAACACCAGGTACCCGTCCCACGGCGCGTTCCGGCTCGGATACGAATCCAGCCGCCCGGTATAAGTGGCCTCACGACCCCCATCGGGCCCGTCGCCGAATGCGATGGTGCCGGCGCCCAGCACGGGCACCGCCAAAGCCTGGCACATCCGCTCGAAGCCGTCAGGGCCAAGCCGGCTCAATTCGACATCCATACATGCATCCTCGACGGCCGCCGGCAAACAGCCAACATCGAGGGATGGCTCGTGGACCTGGCCGCCGCGACCATGCGGCTCGCCGGCTACGGCGAGGCGGTCGTCTGCGCGTCGGAGCGCTCGCGTAGCCATTCGCCCAGGGTGTTGCATGACAGGATCGTCAGGAACAGCACCGTGGCGGGGATGAAGACGAGGTGCGGCCGGGTCTGCAGGTAGTTCCGGCCGTCGGCGATCATGTTGCCCCAGCTTGGGGTCGGGGTGACGACGCCGAGTCCGAGGAAGCTCAGGGCGGCCTCGGCCAGGACGAGCACGGCAGCGATCACGCCCGCGTAGGCGAGTACCGGTGGCGCGACGGCGGGAAGGACCTCGCGCAGCAGGATCGTGCTACGCCGCGCGCCGAGCCCGCGCGCGGCGTGCACGTACTCGGTCTCGGCGTACTGCAGTGTTCTGCTCCGGGCGAGCCGCGCGAACGAGGGGAACGCGGCGATCGACAGCCCGATGATGATCGTCGAGATGCCCGATCCGAGCACGGCCGCGAGCGCGAGCAGCAGGATGAGCGCGGGGAAGGCCAGCATCACATCGACGAGGAGCCCGATGGCGGTGTCGAGTTTGCCCCGCACGTAACCGGCGGTGACGCCGATGATGAGGCCGAGGACTATCGCGATCACCAGCGCTGTCGCCGCCGCGCCGAGCGAGACGCGGGCGCCATAGATCAGTCGTGACAAGATGCTGCGGCCTTGCGCATCGGTGCCCAGTACTTGCGCCGCAACGCCGAACGGGGGCGTCTGCACGCCGTATCCGACGTCGACATCCGGTTCGCTGATCGGCAGCAGGTCCGCGGTGAGCGCCGCGAGGATGACGATCGTCAGCCACGCGATGGCGGTGGCGGGCCCCAGCCACGGGCGCCGCCGGGGCTTACGTGCGGACGCGGGTGCGGGGATCGAGGATGCCATAGAGCAGGTCCACCAGGAAGTTGATGACGAGGAACGCGATCGCGATGAAGGCGACCGTGCCTTGGACGGTGACGAGGTCCTTGTTGGTGATCGAGTCCAGCAACAGCGTGCCGAGGCCGGGCAGCACGAAGATGCTCTCGACGAGCACCGTGCCCGCCAGCAGCCGCGCGAGCGTCAGCGCGCTCAGCGTGAGCAGCGAGAACGACGACGGGCGCAGCGCGTGCTTCCACATGATCGTCCGGCTGGACAATCCCTTCGAGCGGGCCAGCGCGATGAAGTCCTGCTGGAGTGTCTGGATCAGGTCGGCGCGCAGCACGCGCAGCAACACCACGGTGTCGGCCAGCGCGATCGATACCACTGGCAACACCGCGCCCCGCAGGTTCTGCACCGGGTCGTCGGTGAACGGCGTCCAGCCGATGACCGGGAAGACGTGCGTCCGATAGGCCAGGAGGTAGATGAGCGTCATCGCGATCACGAAGGAGGGCGCCGACACGGCGGCGGAGCTGAATGCCCCGACGAAGCGGTCCAGGCGCGAGCCCTGGTGCTGGGCGCAGAGGATCGCCAGCGGTACCGCCAGCGCGAGGGCGAGAACCGTGGCCAGCAGGGCGAGTTCGAGCGTGAGCGGGAGGCGCTGCAGGATCGCCTCCAGCACGGGCTGCTGCGTGAGATAGGAGGTGCCCAGGTCGCCGTGGAGGGCGTTGGCGAGCCAGTCGCCGTAGCGGACGAAGAGTGGGTCGTTGAAGTGGTACTTCCGGTTGATGGCGTCGATGACCTCGGGCGAGGTGTTGTCGCCCGCGATGACGGTCGCCGGCGATCCCGGCGTCAGCTGCAGCAGCAGGGCCGCCACGAACGTGATCAGGAGGAATGTCGCGATCAGGCGGGACAGCAGGCCGGTGGCGGCCCTCATGCCGCGAGCGGGTGGTGGCAGGCCACGACGTGGCCGGGGGCGGCTTCGCGGGCGACGGGCTCCTCGGTCGCGCAGCGAGCGCTCGCCCGCGAGCAGCGTGTGCGGAAGCGGCACCCTGACGGCGGGTCGAGCGGCGAGGGAATGTCGGTGAAGCGGGGAGCGGGGGCGGGGCGGGCGTCCGGGTCGGGGACGGGGATCGCGGCCAGCAGCGTGGCCGTGTAGGGATGCAGCGGCCGCTCGTAGAGCAGCTCCGGCGTGGCGATCTCGCAGACCTTGCCCAGGTACATGACCGCGATACGGTCGCTGATGTGCTTGACGACCGCGAGGTCGTGGGAGATGAACAGCATCGTCAGCTCGTAGCGCTCGCCCAGCTCGGCCAGCAGGTTGAGGATCTGTGCCTGGACGGAGACGTCGAGCGCGGACACCGGTTCGTCGCAGATCAGTACTTCCGGCTCGAGGATCAGTGCGCGCGCGATGCTGATGCGCTGGCACTGGCCGCCGGAGAAGTGCCCGGGCCGTCGGTGCGCGGCCGGATCGTAGGTGAGGCCGACCGCCTCCATCGTCGCGCGGACCTTGTCAGCACGCTCGCGCGCACTGCCCGTTCCCCAGATACGCAGCCCTTCGCCGACGATGTCCTCGACCCGGCGACGCGGGTTCAGGGCGGAGACGGGGTCCTGGAAGATCATCTGCAGTTTCGTCCGTGCGCGCCGCAGCTCGCCTCCGCGCAGGGTCGACAGGTCGCGTCCGTCGACGCGGATCGACCCTCCTTTCGGCCGTACGTGGAGCGAGACCGCCTTGGCCATCGTCGACTTGCCGCAGCCCGACTCGCCGACGAGTCCCAGAGTCTCGCCGGGCGCCAGGGAGAAGCTGACATCGGATACGGCCTGCACGGTCTGGCCGCGGCCGGCGGGGTATTCGACGGTCAGGTGCTCGATCTCGAGCTTCGGTGTCATTTACCGCTCCGTCCCGATCGGGTTCCAGCAGGCGAAGTAGTGCCCGGGTGTCGAGCTGTCGCGCAGCGGCGGTTCCTCGGCGAGGCAGCGCGGCTGGGCATAGGCGCAGCGCGGCGCGAACCGGCAGCCGGGGCCGGGCTCGAGCAGGCTCGGCGGCCGGCCCGGGATGGTGTTCAGCGGGCGCCGGCCCTTGGCGTCCAGGCGCGGAATCGACCCCAGCAGAGCCTTGGTGTAGGGCATCCTCGTCTGGTGGAACAGCGCCGGCGTCGGGCCGTACTCGACGATCTTGCCGGCGTACATCACCGCGATGCGGTCGGTGCGGGTTGCCACCACGCCGAGGTCGTGCGACACGAGGACGGTCGCCATCCCCCGCTCGCGCCGCAGCTCGGCCAGCAGGTCGAGGATCTGCGCTTGCACCGTCACATCCAGCGCGGTCGTCGGCTCGTCGGCCAGCAGGAGCTTGGGCCCGCAGGCCAGCGCGATCGCGATGATCACTCGCTGGCGCATGCCGCCCGACAGCTGGTGTGGGTAGCGCCGCAGGGTTCCCCCGGGATCAGCGATGTGGACCGACCTCAGCAGGTCCGCGGCGGTGGCGCGCGCTTCGGCCTTGGTGAGCGAGCGATGCAGGCGCAGGCTCTCGATGATCTGGGTGCCGATGCGCATCACCGGGTTCAGCGAGGTCAGCGGGGACTGGAAGACCATCGCGATCTGCGCGCCCATCATCTTCCGCATCGCCTTGTCATCGAGCGTGAGCAGGTCCTCGCCCTCGAACACGACCGATCCGCCGCGTTCTGCGGCGCTTGCGGGCACGAGTCCCATGACCGCGCGTGCGAACGCCGTCTTGCCGCAGCCGGACTCGCCGACCAGGCCGAGTGTCTCGCCACGGTCGACGGTGAGGCTGACGCCGTCCACCGCGCGGACCAGGCCGCGCTCGGTGCGATACGACAGCCGCAGATCGCGAACCTCGAGCAGTGGTGTGTTCATGTCGGCTGCGTCGTCCGCGAAGCGGGCCGGCGCGTTGTGGGCGTAGCGCTGGCGCGCCGCCGCGCCAGCGTTTTCGCCCGGATGTGAGCCGGTCACTATTTCAACCTCACCTGCGCGAGATCGACTTGTGACGGGTCGTGAAACTGAATGTTGGTGACGTTCTTCGCGACCAGCGTCGGAGCCCCCGGGCGGTACAACATGATGAACCAGTGCAGTTCGACCAGCCGCTCGGCCGCGCGGACCATGAGCGGCTTCTGGGCGGCCGGATCAAGTTCGGCCCGAGCCTGGGCGAGGATCGTGTTGAGCTCCGGATCGGACCACTTCAGGTAGTTCTGCGGCCCGCCGATGCCGAAGGAGGCGAACATGGCCTCGGGATCGTTGGCGCCGGACTGGTTGAGCGCGACCTGGACCTTGCCGGTGAGGAGACGGTCGTTTGACGACGTACCGGTCACCATATTGACGTTCATTTGGACGTTGTGCAGGCGTTGCCATTGTTGCTGCAACGTCGTGTACAGCGGCAGGGTGGTGCCTCCGGCGTCCGCGGACACGGATACCGGGCCCTTCTCGGCGACGTAGGCGTCAATCAGCTGCTGGGCCTCGGCGAGGCCGTTCGTGGCCTGGGTGAGCTTGGCGGTGTTCTGGGGGTCGTAGAAGTACGACGATTTGTCGAACCAGCCACCGGCGGTGCTGACGGTGCCGAAGAAGTTCTTCTTCGCCAGGTCGTCGAGATCGGTCGCGAGGGTCAGCGCGCGACGCACGCGCACATCGTCCAGCGGCGGCTTGGACGCGTTGAGGATCACCATCGCGGCGCCGTTCATCGGCTGCATGTAGTACTTGAACCCGGCCTGTTCGTAACGCCCGATGTCCGGCGTCAACGCCTGGGCGGCGGCCAGTTGGGCAGCGCCGGACATGACGGCGTTGACCGACGTCGTGATGTCACGCGACGGCTTGACGGTGATCTCGTCCAGGTACGGGCGGGGCGCGTCCCAGTAGCGGGGGTTGCGCACGAGGGTCAGGTGATCGCCCGGCACCGCCTCCTTGAGCACGAACGGGCCTGCCCCGACGGTGGTCTCCGGGCTGGTGCCGTAGCGCGCGCCGTGCTTCTGCAGCGCCGTCGGCGACGCGATGTTCGTGCACGTGCCGGTGTAGAGATTGCCGTTGCCGAACAGTTGCTGCGGGAAACTGCCGCGCCGCTCGGGCAGTGTGACCCGTAGCTCGGTCGGGCTCGCGACGTCGACGGACGTGAAGCCTTGAACCGTTGTGTAGCACTGCGATCCCAGCTGCGGGTTGTCCTTGATCCGGTCCCAGTTGTACTTCACGGCCGCGGCATCGAGTGATGTGCCGTCGCTGAAGGTGAGCCCCGGTCGCAGAGCGATGGTCCAGACCGTCGCGTCCGCGTTGGGCGTGACGGACTGCGCCAGCCGCGGGATCACCGCGCCTGTGTTGTAGTCGATGCGGAAGAGGTTGTCGTACAGCGCGTAGCCGACCGGGGCATCGGAGGTGCCGACCGACGGCAGCGTCGCCGGATCGAAAGTGGCTGGCTGCGGGCTCACCAGCAGCGTCGCGCGACCGCCCGCACGTCCGGCGTCGCCGCCCGCGTCGGCGGTCGAGTCGCACGCGCTCAGGGGCAGCACGATCGCGGCCACGACAAGGATCCAGCGTTTCATGCGTTTCTCTCCGGGGTGACCGTTCGATCGTGTCGAGTAGTGGAAGCCTCGCCGAGGGCGGCGCGCCCGGCGGCCAGCAGTACGGCATCCTGCTGCGGCGAGTGAACCGGGCCGCAGACTGCGTGCTCGATCTCCCCGACCTCGGCCCGCAGCCGCGGGACGGTGGCCTGCGGCGCACCGAGGTTGCTCGGCACCCGCCGGTGCGGATATTCCGACAGCGTGCTGCGCACCGCACGTCCGATGCCGCGACCGAGGCGGTCGCGCGGGTCGCCGAGCGCCGCGTCGAGGGTCAGGCTGCCGATCCCGGCTTCCCGCAATGCGGCGATGTTCGCCGGCCGGAAGCGGCCGTCGCGATCGGCCGGGCTCATTGCCGCCGACCGGAGCGGGCTCCGGCGAAGATCAAGGTTTTCTCTTGCATAGCGATAACTTGTACGGTCAGTTCAGAAAACTTGCATCATCGTTTCAGTATCTGAGAACCCCGATAAACTCCTGTCCATGACGACCGGCACTCCAACCGGCCCGCCGCTCCGCGGCCGGGTCGACAAGCGCGAGGCGATCCTGCGCGCCGCGCAGCACGTCTTCGGCACGAAGGGCTACGCGGCGACAACAATGGGCGACATCGCCGAAGCCGCCGACGTTGCGACGCCGACGCTCTACAACCACATGGGCAGCAAGGAGAAGCTCTTCCGCTACGCGATCGGAGCGGCCAACGAGCAGCTGACGGCCAAGACGCTCGAGGCGCTGGCGGCGTTTCCCGCGGAGCCCGAGGACCTTCGAGAGGCTCTGCTCGAGCTCGCGGCGAACCTGACGAGTTGCATGCTCGACCCCGACGCCTGGGCGATACGGCGGCTGCTCTACGCCGAGATCGGCCGGTTTCCCGATCTCTTCGCCGACACGGTGAGCCGACGGGGGCGAGACGCCTCCCTCGAGGCGCTGGCCGGCCAGATGGCGAAGCTCGCGCACGCCGGGCGCCTCAAGATGGACAACCCGGCGCGCGCCAGTAGCCACTTCCTCGCTCTCATCTGGGCCGACCTCGATGCCGAGAGCGCGTTGGGCACGCGCCCGGTTCCACCTGAGGTCGTCCGTCGAACCGAGCAGACGGGGGTCGACGCATTCCTGCGGGCCTATGCGCCGTGAGCCGTCACTCGGCCACGAGCGCGCCTGCGTGCCGACTCGGTACGGGAGCGAGCCCGAAAGCATCGCGTAGCGTCGTTCCTTCGTACTCCTGGCGGAACAGCCCCCGGCGTTGCAGGATCGGGACGACGTGCTCGACGAAGACCTCTAGCCCATCGGGGAGCTCCTGCGGCTGGATGGTGAAACCGTCTGCGCCATAGGCGCGAAACCACTCCTCGATGTCGGCGGCCAGCTGCTCAGGCGTACCGATGAATTCGCGATGGGTGCCGGTGGCCAGTCGCCGCAGCAGCTGACGGGTCGTCATGTCGTGCTCGCGCGCCATCACGACAAGCCGCTCGTAGCGGCTTCGCACCTCGAGCGGCAGTGTCGCGGTGAGGTCTGGGAACGGCTCGTCGAGCGGCATCGCAGGCAGTTCGATGCTGTCGACCTGCCAGGACAGCATGGCGTGGCCGATCTCGGGCTCGACGAGCTCGGCGAGCTCATGGGCCCGCTGCCGGGCCTCGGCCTCGGTACTCGCGAGCACCGTCTTGATCCCCGGCAGGATGGCGATCTCCTCCGGCGAACGCCCGAACCCGGCAGCGCGGCGCTTGATATCGGCGTAGTAGGCCTGCGCGGACTTCAGCGACAGCTGGCTGGTGAAGATCACCTCGCCGTACTTGGCGCCGAAGCTCCGTCCGGCCTCCGATGCGCCGGCTTGCACCAGCAGCGGGCGACCCTGCGGCGAGCGCGGGATGTTCAGCGGGCCGGCAACGTCGAAGACACGCCCCTGATGGTCGATCGCGTGCACCTTGTCGGTGTCGACGAACACGCCGGTCGCGGCATCAGCGACGACGGCATCGGCCTCCCAGCTGTCCCAGAGTTTCGTCACGACATCAACGAACTCCTCGGCGTCGCGGTAGCGGCCGTCGTGGTCGCGCAGTGCCTTGTCGCCGAAGTTCCGCGCCGCGGCGGTCAGGGCCGTCGTGACGATGTTCCACCCGGCGCGCCCGCGGCTGATCCAGACCAGGTTGGCCGGGATGAGCACCTTCCAGGTCCAGCGACGCGAACTGCCGGGCCAGGTTGTAGGGCTCGAAGTAGGTCGTCGAGGCGGTCGCGATCAGGCCGATGTGGCTGCTCGCGACCGCGTAGGCGGACAGCAACGTGATGGGCTCGAGCAACGGCACCCGATACTTGGCGTTGTGCAGCAGCAACGGAGCGTCGGCGATGAAGATCGAGTCGAGTTTCCCCCGCTCCGCGAGCTGGACGAGCCCGATGTCATAGGCGATGTCGTCGTAGCGGGACAAGTCGCCGCCGGCACGGCGCCAGGCGGCGATGTGATGGCCTGCCGGGTCGAGGTGGAGGTTGAAGTGGAGCCGTCGATCTTCTTTGTGTGACACGGTTATGTACCCCTGTATCTTGTCGCGCACTTGGGGTTTTTCCTGCTCGGTCGTCCAGCGTCGCGAGACCGGGCGGGCTTCTAACCGACAGCGATGACTCCTTGGCCGACCTGCTCGACGAGCGCGTAGCGGTCGGCGATACGGTCGACCCTGCTGATCTTGCCGTCGCGAAACGTGAAGATCATCAGCTCTTCGATCTCGAATTCCTTGTCGCTCGGCACCAGGCCCATCACCTCGCCGATCACCTGGCCGCGGAGCGTCAACCGCACGGCCACCTTGTCGCCCTCGGCGATGATCGCTTCGACGGTCGAGCCACTGGATCTCATGACCGTCCCCATGTAGCGATTGTGCTCGCGAAGCCCATCGAGGCCCTGCCGTCCATGGGGCATCGTGTTCGCCGGCAGTTCGACGTCCTCGTGGAAGAACTCGGCAAGCCGATCGCCGGGAGGCGCGTCGGGCGAACTGGCGCGTTGCTTGGCTGCCTGCTCGTAGTACGCGCGCAAGATCTCCTTGTTGCTCACGGCGCTCTCCTCAGGGGCGTCGACGAAACCCGATCTTAATTAGCCGATATTACTTTTTGAAACGGTCGTTATTGATTTCTTGTGATCTTCATCATGTCTGCGCGGCTTGCGCAGGCACCGCGACCCTTCGCCGCCGACATCGGGGCTCGGGTCCACGGCCGGGGTGCCGGTCCGGTGCTGACCGATCGGGAACGGAGACGGCTGCGGCTGTCCCGGATCGCGACGGTGGCGCCGTGGCAGGGCCTGCCCCGCGACGACGACGAGATCCGCGTCGCGGTCGCCGGGGCCGCTGACCTGGGCTGGGCGTTTGTCGCGGTTCGCGAGCTGGAGCGGCGCGGCGAGGTGACACTGCCCGTCGACGACGCCGAGCGGGTTCTGTGCGCCGCCGCTTCCGCGACAGCCCGGCGTGTCGTTCGCCGCACGAACGACCTGCCGGTGGAGGTGGACGTGCTTGCCGTGGTCGGCATGGTCGTCACGGCAGCCGCCGGCCAGCGCCGCTTCCGCGACAGCCCGATCCCGGCGAGGGCCGGCATCCTGGCGGCGCTGGCCGGGCGCTGCGAGTCGACCGCAGCTACGTCGTCGAGGCGATCAACGAACTCGCCGAGCGAGGACTGGTCGTGCGCGCTGTAGACCCGGCCAACCGTCGCCGCAACACCATCACGATCACGGAAGCCGTACGCCGCACGGCTGACAGCGACAGCACGGAAGTCCTGCCCGCATGAGTGTGCCAAAACGGCCGCACCAGCCAGGAGTACGTCATGCTTGGCCAGTGAGGCACCTACAACGCACACGTACCTCACCCGCGCCGATGACGGAAGGTGGCAGATGTATCAGCGCAAGAAGACCGCGGACGACGGCGCCTCGCATGAGTTGAGATCCGTGCTCGATGACGCATCTGCGTTGGAGACGCTGCGAGATCTGGCCGAGGAGTTCTCACAGTTCAGGCTGCGCTACAAGTTCGGGCTGGCCGAGGTTGAAACGAAGGTGAAGATCCTCGCCGAGGAACTGGTGCACAAGGGCCGGGACAACCCGATCGAGTACGTCAGCCCGCGGCTGAAAACGCTGGCCAGCATCAGCGCGAAGGCGGAGCGTATCGGCTGTGCGATGACGGTCGGGGAGGTGGGCGCCAACATCTACGACATCGCGGGCATCAGGATCGTGTGCGGCTTTGTCTCGGACGTATACACGGTCGCGGACATGCTGACTCGGCAATCGGACGTGCGCCTTCTGCGGACGAAGGACTACATCGCCGTACCGAAGCCCAACGGGTACCGCAGCCTCCATTTGATCGTGGAGATCCCGGTGTTTCTGTCCGACCGCGTTGTCGAGATACCGGTCGAGGTGCAGTTGCGCACGGTGGCGATGGACTTCTGGGCCAGCCTGGAACACAAGATTTACTACAAGTACGACCCGGACATCCCCACCGCGCTCCGCGACGAGCTTGTGGCCGCGGCCGACGACGCGGCACGGCTGGACGAGCGGATGGAACACCTGCACCGGGAGATTCATGGCCAGCACTAAAGGCGACCACCGTCGTGACGTGGCGGTGCCAGCCGACGAAGCTGCGGCCTTCGAAGTGGTCGATGCCGAGACCCTCAGGCCGGCTGTAGATCTGCGAGAGCGTCATCGGAGAAGCCGGCGAGTCATGGCCGGCTGGTATGCCGCCGGGCTGGCGGCGCTGCTCCTGGTGGCGGTCGCGCTCGGTCCGGAGGAACCGCCGTCCACCTCGCCGTACATCTGCGATGGCCCGCGCGACTTCGGCTGCTCCGGCTTCGGCTGCTCCGGCTTCGGCTGGGGACTCACACTGGTGCTCCTGGCCGTCGGCCTTCCGCTCCTCGTCGCGGGCCTGGTGGTCTCGCTGGGCGCGCTGAAGCTCATCTCCCGGCGGATCGGCTCGGCTCTGGTCGCCGGCACGGTGGCCTCCTTCACGGGCCTGATCGTGGTCGTGCTGGTGATCCTGGCGGGCATCTTCGCCCTCAGCCTGTAGCGATCCGCACACAGCCCACCCTCACCCGGCTCGACTCGCCTTGTCGCTGTCGACGCGAAGGCGCTGCTGGCCGGCAAGGGCGTGCCGGTGGCGTGAGTCGCACCGGCCGGACGTCACCAGTGCGCCGGCCGGACCAGAGGATCGGTGATCGCGGTCGATGCGTCGCCGACGGCCGCGTCCAGCTGCGTCTGCGTCAGGCGCACGCTGCGCCGCAGGTCCGCACCCGTCACGTCGGCCCGGGCGAGGTTCGCGTCGGCGAGGTCAGCGTCGGTCAGGTCCGCGTTGGTCAGGTCGGCGTCGCGCAGGTCGGCACCGGCGAGCAGGGTGCCGCCGAGATTCGCGTTGGTGAGGTCCGCGCCGCGCAGGTAGGCGCCGGCCAGGACGACGCCGCTGAGATCGATGCCCCGTCGGGTGATCGCCCGGCTGACGCCCGCCCGGGCCAGCTCCCCGGCGACCCGCAGCAGTAGCCCGTCCACCCGCCGCCGGTACCGCGGCAGGTCGGTCGAGCCGATCGCGTCGGCGCTGCCTCGGGTCACGGCGTCGATCTCGTCGCGCAGCGCCGCCAGGTCGGGCCGCAGCGGCCGGCTCTGCGGCAACTCCATCGCGCCGACCAGCGAGAACAGCAGCTGCTGTAGCTGGCGGACGACCCGGAACGTCTCAAACATCCGCTCGGCCGTGTCCGGCGCCTCCCGCCAGGACCGCCCCCCGAACGTGACCTGGGCGACCTTCTGCCCGGCGCCGAGGCAGTCGTAGGCGACGCACCCGTTGAACCCTCGCGCCCGCAGGCTGCCGTGGATCGTGCACCGGTGGTCGCGCCGCAGGTTGGGGCAGGAATCGCCGGCCGCTTTGTCGACGGCGAAGTCCGGCGAGACGGAGAAGCTCGGCGCGACGCAGCAGAGCCCGAAGCACTCCTCGCAGTTGCCGCGAAAGCTGTCCGCGTCATAGCCGTCCAGCACCGTCGATCCTCCACTGCCGATCGCCCCACCCCACCTTACCGAGCGGAGCCGGTCGGTCAGCCCCATCAGAAACGGCGACGATGATCGCGCTCGATGCCGATGACGCTCTCGATTGCGTTGCCGGCGAACGCGGAATGCTACGGTTCGAAGAGAAATACCTGCACGTTGTCGTTGAGGCACGACACCTGGGCAACGGCGGTACCCGCGTTCCGGCCACCGCCGATCGGGCCGATGCACGTCTTCGGTGCGGTCTCGGCGTGCAGCCGGTAGCCCTGGCCCGCGTTCGTCTGGACCGGTTCGAGGATGAACCGCTGATCCGGACGATTACAGTAGCCGTGCGGCGCCAGCAGCATCCCGTCGGCGGTCGACGGTTCGCCGTTCGGGTTGGGGTCGACCTGCAGGCATCCGCCGCCCCCGGACGGGTTCGCCCAGTAGATCTGGTATGTGGACGCTGCGACCTTGCGCAGCTCGCTGGTAGCGGGCTTCGCCTCGGCGCAGGGAACGAGTACCGCCACCTCCCGCCGGTTGTTTCCGGGTTCCGGACCCACGCCCACGCAGTACGACTTATTGGCGGTGGCCGCCGGCATCATGCGGTACTTCCCCGGCACGGGCAGCGCGGTGACCGCCCTCGTCGGCGACACCTTGGGCGAACTCGGCGCGGTGCTCGTGGGCGCCAGGGCGGCGCTGGTCGGCCGAGAGCTGGGGCTGGGGCTGGGGCTCGATGTCTGCCCGCCGACATCTTCCGACGGCAGTGGCCCCTCGACGTCGTAGTCGACCGTCGAGTCAGCGCGCGCATCTGCGGGACCATTACCACTGTCGAATTCGCGGAGCGTCCGGACGGCCACGCCGACGGCTACCAGCACGAACACGACAACCAGGATGCCGAGGAGCACGCGCGCCGACCAGCCGGCCCGGAATGCCAGCGGCGGCGCGAAATCCCGTAGCCGCAGCGGTTCGACAGCCTCGCCATCGGCCGCTGTGGTCCGCTTGCGGTGCTGTCCCGACCAGGTGCGGTTACGCCGGTTCTTCACGACCGTGGCCAGCGTCCCCTCCGAGTAGGCATGCAACCTGACCGGCCTGTCCACGGCCAGGACCGACTCGCCTGCGGCCGGCTCGGGCCGCGTTTCCGCCAGGTCGCGTCCAGGGGTCAAGGTCGACTCCGCGCGCTCGCTCGCGGTAGACGAGTCCGGCTCGCCGGCGTGCTGGCACGGCTCACCGATGGGGGGCGTTTCGGCGGCAACTGGCTCGTCGCCGGTCGACTTGACGTCGGCCGCCTCGACGGTCACCGTCTCAGCGCCACTGAGGTCCGGCTCGTCGCCGGTCGCAGCCTCCAGCGGCTTCAGGCCGTCGCGCTCCCAGCCGGGCACCTGCGCCAGCTCAGCCGGTAGGGGCGGTACCGCGTCGAGCAGTCCCCACGGCGGGCGGACTCTCGGCTCGTCGGTGGACGAGTTGGCGGCGGCCTTGCCCGCGGTCTCAATGGTGGCGACCGCTTCGGGCTGACCCGCCGTGGCCGCGGCAAGCCTTTTGCGCACCGTGATCCAGCCGTTCACCGTGCTTTGATCACCGCCGCATGCCCGGACGAAAGCCGCGACCAGTTCCTCCCTCGGCAGGGTGGCCCGGCCCAACGCCGTATTCAGCGTGCTGTGCGGCAGCACGTCGCCGGCTTCCTGCGCCTTCTTCGAAACCTGTCGAATGGTCAGTCCGGACCACTGACGTAGCGCGCGCATCTGGGCCACAAACTCGGCCGCTGATCCGGCTGCCTGTGCGTCCGGCGCCTGACCGGCGGTGAACTGCTCGTTCGCCATCGATCGTTCCTCCCCCGCGCGTCCGGTACAGCGCGTACACGGCCGCGCCATCCGATTCAAGCCGATCATTGTATCGCCCACCTCGCCAGGAGAAGGCCCGGGCCGAGGCCTGCTTGGAACGCGGATCGCGCTCCGGCGCGGAAAGCCGACCGCGCGCCGTACTGCCGTCGTGCGCGAACGCCCACCTGGGGGAGCGGCAGGGTGGTCAAGGGCTCGCTGTCGATGCTTCGGCCGAGGCGATCGTGGAGCGGTGGGCTCGCGGCGAACTCAGCACAACGCAGATGCGTGAGCTGGTGTCAGCTGGATTGGCGGCTCTGGCCGACTTGGCCAGGCCGCACGGCTGGATCGAGGCCTGAGCCGGCACGACGAGTCAAGGGTTCACCGGCGCTCCGGGGCGAACGGAACGTTCAGGACCAGGCCCCGCCGTGTCACGGCCAGGGCCTCACCGATGAAGCTGATGCCGATGGAGAGTTGGATGGGGCGTGCCTCGGCGTGCATGCCGAGCTTGTCGGCCAGCAGGGCGTAGGCGAACATCAGGACCAGTGAGCCGATGATCGCCACGAAGGTCCGGCCGCGGTAGCGCTGCCAGAGGAAGCCGCGATCGTCGCCAGGACCCAGCCGTTCACTGCCGCACCTCCCGTATTTGGCAACGCCGTGCCAAATTACCATGGCATGACTGTGCTATAAAAGCCGCATGCCGAAGATCGTTGATCCGCTGGAGCGCCGGCGTGCGGTAGTCGACGCCGTCCACGTCGTGGTCGCCCGTGAGGGCTTGGAGGCGGCCTCGCTGCGCAATGTCGCCGAGGAGGCCGGCCTGGCGATCGGATCGATCCGGCATTACTTCACCGACCACGACGAGCTGATGATCTTCGCGTTGCAGGAGCTCGGCCGGCGGGTCGGTGAGCGGGTCTGGGCGCACGCCGACTGGCTTCTGGGGGAGACCGGCAGCGGCCGCGGCGATCGGCGCCGGCGCACCGAGGACCTGCTCGCCGAGTTTCTGCCGCTGGACGCGGTGCGCCGCGACGAGCTGGTGCTCTGGCTCGAGTTCGCGGTGGCGGCCCGGACCCATCCGTCGCTGCTGCGCCACGCCGACGAGATCCAGCAGGCCCTGCACGGGCTGGTGCTGCGGACCCTGCGGAGCGCGCAGCGGGCCGGCGGCCTGCCGGCCGATCTGGATGTGGAGCTGGAGAGCGTCCGGTTGCGGTCGCTGCTGGACGGTCTCGGCATGCAGGCCGCCCTGTTCCCCCAGCGGTTCCCGCCGGAGCTGCAGCGGGCGGTGGTCCACCGTCACCTGGACTCGCTGGTCGCCGCGCCCCCCGCCACGCCGGGGCCGGACGCGTCGTAAACCCAGCAACCCTGGCTACGCCGCCGGCCTCACCTACCGGCCGAGCTGCCGGTTGAGGATGGCCTCGTAGTCCGGCAGGACCGGCCGCAGCTCATTGGGCGTGGGTCGCTCGACGTGGCTGCCCGGCGACAGCTCGTACGGCCGGTGCTGCCACTTCTTGACCCCCCAGATCCACTGCCCGTAGAGGTTGATCTCGGCGGCGATGTCCGGCGCGACGGCCGTGTCGAGCAGGAACGCCGGGACCTTGGCCACCCGGTGCCGCATGCCCGGCGGGTTGGACTGCTCCAGCCGCCCGGTGCGCGTCGCGACGCAGAACTCGCCGGGTTGCAGGTCCGTGCCCAGCTCCAGCGGCAGCGCGACGGTCATCTCGGCGTTGCCGTGCCAGAACGTCGAGAAGTCGCGACTGAACACGCTGACAAGGAACGCCGGCGGCGCGGCCCGGCGCACGGCCACCTCGACCATGCCCGTGTCGGTGATCCAGCCAAGGCTCTGCTCCGGCTCGCGGCCCACCTCCTGGACGGCGACCCAGGGCCCGCGCGCGTGCATCGTGCCTGGCTGGTTGACGTTGCGGGTGCGCACCCGGATCCGGTACTCGCGGCCGTGGAGCCGCGTCAGCTCCTTGTCGGCCCGGCTCTCCTGGTACACCTCGAACAGTGCGCGCGCCACCGTCCACAGCATCGGCTGCCCCCTCGTCGACCGTCGCACCACCCTCGCACGGCTCACCGCCTTCGCAGAACCGTCGCGGGGGCGCTCCCGCGAGCCGTTCGGGCCGCGCACTCCGGCTCGACCCACGGTCCGTGTTCCTGCGGGTCGGCCGCCCGGCGGGTCGGCCTCGACCGCGTCGAGCCGCTCGAACACGCGGGCCGTGACCTCGTCGGGGGTGCCGGTGCCGTCGACGCTCACGAGGATGCCGCGCTTGGCGTAGCCGTCCACGACAGGCCGGGTCACCTCGTGGTAGAGCCGCAGGCGCCGGCGGATCACCGGCTCGGTGTCGTCGGCGCGGTGCTCGCGGGCGGCCCGGGCGGGCATCCGGCGGACCGCCTCCTCGTCATCGACGCGCAGGTGCAGCGCGGGGTGGGCGGTCATGCCCAGCTCGGCCGCGGTCCGGTACACCGCGCGGGCCTGGGCGCGGGTGGCCGTCGAGCACGTACCCGACGCCGGCCGCCTTCGCGTCGGCCATCGCCTCGCGCACCGTGTCCCGCACGACCCGGTCCGGCACCAGCCGGCCCGCCTCGATGCTGACGCGCACCGCGCGGCCGAGCGGCGTGCCCCGCTCGACGTGGCTACGCAGCAGCGCGCCGGTGGCGATGTGCGGTACGCCGAAACGCGCCGCGATCCGGGCCGCCTGCGACACTGCTGCGCCCCGCCGTCCGCGACATGCGTCAGATGACCCATGCACGGGGCCGTTCCGCCCGCGCACGATGCATGGGTCCGCTGGAGTACCGAGAGATTCCTGGAGTACCGATGACCGTTGCAGTGCCGAACCACGTCGACCTCGCGGTTCCGGGCGGTCCCGTCGGCTCGACGTGGTTGCGCCTGTCCCGCCCGTCGCTGCCCGGCGGGCCGCTGCCGATCGTGCTGTACGTCCACGATGGCACCCGCTCCGCCGCCGACGCCCGCATCCGTCGCATGGCCACGCGCCTCATGACCGGCCTCCCGCTGGCGGTGGTCGCGGTCGACTACAGCCTGTCGCCGGGCGCTCGCTACCCGGTGGCGCTGGAGGAGGCCCACGCGGCGCTGGAGTGGGCAGCCGCCGACAGCGCCGACCTCGGGCTCGACGGCCGTCGGATCGCCGTCGTCGCCGACCCGGGCGTCGCCGGCCTCGCCACCCGCCTGGTCGTCACGGCGCTCGATCGCGGCGAGCCGTCGCTACGCTCACCGACCCCGACCCCGGCCGCGGCTCCGCGCGCATCCGCGCCGGGCTCGCCGCGGCGCTCGACGCGCTGCCCGACGATGCCCCCGCCGTGGCGGCTCGTCCCGCTGGGGTTCGCGGCGATCGTCATCGACATGCTCGGTGGGTACCGGCACCTGTACCGCAGCATGATCGAGCGGGAGCGCCACTGCGGCGCGGTCGGCGCGGCCATCTCCGGCTACCTGGTGCTCAGCGCCGACGCGTACCACCGCGGCCAGTGGGACGAGGCCGCCGACCTGGCCCGGCGCGGGCTCAATCTCGCCGCCACCCACGGCTACCAGCTGCTCGAGTGTCACCTGCGCGTACACCTGGCATTCATCGCCGGGGCCCGCGGGAAGGCCGACGTCGCCCGGGCGCTCAGCGAGCAGGTCACCCGCTGGGCCGCGCCGCGCGGCCTGGGCAGCACGCTCACCCTCGCCTACTACGCGCGTGCCCTCGCCGCCATCGGCCAGGGCCGCTTCGAGGACGCCTACGTGCAGGCCACGCGGATGAACCCTGGCACCTTCGAGCCCGGCGTGATCAGCTCGTGGACCGTCATGGACGTCGTCGAATCGGCGATGCGCAGCGGCCACGCCGAGGAGGCGCGGGCGTACGTCAAGGCCGCCGAGGAGGCCGGTATCGCCGACGTCTCGCCCCGCCGCTCCCTGAGCTCGCTCGGCGCGGCCGCGCTGTGCGCCCCCGACGACCGCGCGGCCGAGCTGTTCACCGCCGCCCTGGAGGTCCCCGACGGGGAACGGTGGCCGTTCGAGTACGCCCGGATCCAGCTCCTGCACGGCGAACTGCGCCGCCGCACCCGCTACACGGCCGTCGCCCGCCTGCACCTGCGCGCCGCCCTGGACACCTTCGAGCGCCTGGGCGCCCGCCCGTGGGCGGAGCGCGCCGCCGGCGAGCTGCGCGCCGCCGGCGTCGCCGAGGCCGCCCCGTCCGACGACCGCGCCGCCGCGCTGACCGTGCAGGAGTGGCGCATCGCCACCCTGGCCGCGGGCGGCCTCACGAACAAGGAGATCGGGCAGCAGCTGTACCTCTCCCACCGCACGGTCAGCGGCCACCTCCACCGCATCTTCCCGAAGCTGGGCATCACCTCCCGCGCCGCCCTACGCGACGCCTTGGGCGCCCCCAACCCCGCCGACCCCCGCCGCGTCGCGTAACCCAGGCAACCCGCCGCCGCCCGCGCCCGGCACATGCGCAGGTTCCGAAGCGGACAGCGCACAGTGGACAAATATGGGCATCATCGCCCAGAACGGCGTCGAGATGCGCGACCTCGGTGCCGCCACCGCGGCGGTCACCCTGCCCCGGAGCCTCGCCGTCGCCCTCTTCGGTGCCTTGCATTCCCGCGCCCTGTCCGCCACGCTCGCGATCGAGGAGATCCCGCTGCGGCGAGTTCTCAGCCTGCCGCCGCCGACGGTTTCAACGATGTCGCCGTCTGTAGCAATGGTCCGAGCACGGGATCTTGACGATGGCGAGCCGGACACCATCTTGTCGGAAAGCTGGACAGGAACCGTCGCTCGACAGCCGTCCCCGATTCGCTGCGCGGCCGGGTCAGCGGCGCCCACGGGTCATCGGGTCGGCCGCCACCCCCGGTCGGCCAGCCGGCCAGACCGCCTTGAAGCCGGTCGTCTCAATGACAACTCAGTACGGGTGGTCCGGGCCGGGCTCCACGTCCACGATGCCGGGCACGGTGTGCGCGGCCGACGGGTCGACGAGCGCCTTCGCCGGGCCGTCCGCCCGCCAGCGCGTCACCACCACAGCGTCGGACCCGGCGTCGGGACGCTCGACGGTGTACGGCCAGTGCGGCACCAGCACCAGGCTGTGACCGGCGAGGCGGGCGACGACGTGTCGCCTGGCCGCGCACTGTGGTCACAGCTGTGCGCCGATGCTCCCCTGGCCCTCCGCATGAGGTGCACCATTTGAAATGACTGACTGCCGTTCGGGGCGGTGGTTTCGGTCGGGTTCCGAGATAATCATATGCATGAGGCAGCTACAATTGTTTTCACGGGCGGAGTTGGCTGCCATGCGTGACAGAACCAGGTCGCGTCGTTATTCTCCGGCGAATGAGCAGTTCCGCCGGGAGCATGCACGGCATCGGGAATGGGGCCTGGCCAGACGTCACGCCGAGAAGCTCCGCCGTGTCCGCGGCGACACCCCGCCGGCGGTCAGCGACCAGCGGGACGGATCGGTGCAGGGGCCGGTGCCGGCCTCGCAGCCACCGCCGGTCACGCCACCTGAACAGGAGAAACGTCCAGCGAGCAGTACCGCGGCAAACGACTGCGATCCCGCGCCGCGCCAGGCGGACGGCAACGGGCGGCCCGGTCCTGGCCCGAAGCGTCGTCGCGCATCCACGCCACAGCTGCGGCGGCCCGCGGGTCGGTCAACGCAACGAATGGTTGGCGGCAATATACGACCGCCGGTGCATCGCGGCCGTTTTTCGACAATGCCGCGCACGGCCGAGCGGCATTGTCGCCGAATGCTCCGAAAGGCGGGAACAAGCAACCGCTGTACTTGTGGACCACCGGTGCCGATTTCCCGAATGTCTCGGCGGCGATGGCGGCTCTTCGAAGTTAGCGGGGGTCGAGATGTCCGCGGGCTTTGCGGGTGGTGGCGGTTCGGGTTCGTAGTCGCTGGTTGATGGGGTTGCGGAAGCCGCAGGCGTCGCGGGTGATGGTCTTGATGACCCGGTTGGTGCCTTCGGAGCGCGCGTTGGTGATGCCGGTGTGCAGGAATGCCGTGATTTCCGGCCACCAGGTCTCGACGGTCGTGGCCAGGCGGTGCAGTTCGGGGAGGTCGGCGTCGGCGCAGTGGCGGTAGAACCGGTGCAGCAGGTCGCGGACCTCCTCCTGGTCGGGTGGGTGCGGGCGGTGGCGAGCAGGTCGAGCAGGTCTTCCTTGGCGTGCCACGCGGCGGTGATCGGTGCACCGATCGGTGCGGGTAGGCCGGCGAGTTCGTCGAGGAGGGCGTCGACGTGTTCGCCGCGCATCCGTGCGGCGGAGCGGGTGAGCCGGTTGCGCAGTTCCCATTCACGGTTGCTTTTGCGGCCTCGCCGGCCGCGGTGGGTGGGGTAGAGGGTCCAGGCCTGCCGGATGGAGGGTGATGTCGCCGGGTAGCGGGCCGAGCGCCGTTCTCGGCGGGTTCGTCGCTGCGCAGTTCGACGTGCCGGTGGTCGCTGCACGGTGACACGACCGTACAACGGTTCTGTGGGGTCTCACCGCGGTTGGCGCTTCCGATCCTTGTGGAACCGCGATGGGCGCGAGCACAGCGAGCAGCGATCAGGAAGTCCCGCCGGCGGGCAGGCCGGCGACGGTTCTGGCGAAGCGGCGTGCCAGGTGGCCGAAGGCGTCGGCAAGCTCGGCGGGGCCGACAACCTCGATCTCGGTGTCGAACCGGGCGATGGCGGCGGCGAGGCTGGACCAGGACCAGGAGCCGAGAGTGAGCCGGCAGCGATCCGAGCCGAGCTCCTCGACGATCCCATCGCGTGTGTAGAGGGCGACGGTCGCGGCCGGCAGGTCGAGGATCACGGTGCCCTGGCAGGGCCAGCCGGTGGCGCCGTTGTCAGCGCCGCGGAACCTGCCGGTGACGAAGGTGGTCACGTCGCCGCCGGGCAGTTCCCGGGGCGTGAAGCGGGGGCCGTTGGGGATGCGCAGAGTGATCCGGTCGGCGCGGAAGATGCGCCAGTCCGACCGGCCGAGGTCCCACGCGACGAGGTACCAGCGTCCGTCCCAGGTGATGACGTGGTGCGGCTCGACGCGGCGCGGGGGCTTGTCCGCGGTCTCGGAGCCGTAGTCGAAGCGGAGGACCTCGTGGGCTTGCACGGCGGAGCTGATCGCCAGGAGCACGTCGCCGTCGATCGGGGCGGCCGGTCGGGTGGCGGGCCGTTCGACGGCGGTGATCCGCAGGGCGTTGATGCGGTGCCGGAGCCGGGACGGCATGACCTGCCGGATGGTGGTCAACGCCCGGGCTGCCGCCTCGCCGGTGCCGTCGCCCAGTGTGGTGGCGGCGATCTGCAGCGCGATGGTGAGGGCGACGGCCTGCTCGTCGTCGAACAGCAGAGGCGGTAGTTCGGTGCCGGCGCCGAGCCGGTAGCCACCCTCGGGACCCTTGGCGGCGGCGATGGGGTAACCGAGCTCGCGCAGCCGGTCGACGTCGCGGCGCACGGTCCGCAGGCTGATGTCGAGCCGCTCGGCCAGCAGCGTGCCCGGCCAGTCGCGGCGCGTCTGCAACAGCGACAACAGGGCCAGCAGTCGACCCGAGGTCTTCGGCATGAGTTCGAATCTACCCAGAGTAGGTGCCACAACCTGTCACCTACGCCGTCGAACCTTGGTGATGACACCGGAAACAGTTCTCACCAGGAGTCTTGATGAGCATCACCACCACCGCCCACCTCAACTTCCGGGGCAACGCCCGGGAGGCGCTGGAGTTCTACCGCTCGGTGTTCGGCGGCGAGATCATCGTCATCACGTACGGCGACTTCGGGATGCCGAAGGAACTGCCCGACGCCAGCAAGGTCGTCTGGGGCCAGGTCGCGGCCGAGGACGGCTTCCGCGTCATGGTCTACGACGTGCCCGGCCAGGCCGGAGCCGGCACCGCGCCGGCGCACTCCACCCGGCGCGAGCACGGCATGACGCTGACCGGCGAGCCGTTCTTCCTGTCCGTCCGCGGCGAGACCGTCGAAGAGGTCGGCGCGCTGTGGGAGAAGCTGGCCGATGGCGCCACCGTCATCGAGGCGTACGGCCCGGCGCAGTGGGCGCCGGCGTTCGGGATGCTGACCGACCGCTTCGGCATCACGTGGATCCTCGACGTCGCCGCGCAGTACGCCAACGACTGATCCTCGCGTTCCGGCAACGGGACGAGGCGGCGCCGAGCCCGGCGGCCTCGTTCCGTTGCCAGATCCCCGGCCTCGAGAAGGAGCCATGCATGCGTACGCGTCCCCTGGGCCGCACCGGCATCCAGGTCAGCCCTTACTGCCTGGGCACGATGATGTTCGGCCCGTACGGCAACCCCGACCACGACGACTGCATCCGAATCATCCACCAGGCCCTCGACGCCGGTATCAACTGCATCGACACCGCCGACGTCTACGGCGGCGACGGCGAGACCGAACGGATCGTGGGCAAGGCCCTGCGCGGCCGCCGCGACGACATTGTGCTCGCCACCAAGGTCAACGGCCCGATGGGTACAGATCCCAATCGGCGCGGCAACTCCCGCCGCTGGGTGCCCAGACACATGACCGACGAGCGCAAACTCGACGCCGTCGAGCAGCTCATCCCGATCGCCGAACAGGCCGGGCTGTCGCTGACCCACCTTGCGCTGGCCTTCGCCATCACGCACCCGGCGGTCACGTCGGCCATCATCGGGCCGCGCACCACGGCCCACCTCGAGGACCTGCTCGCCGGCGCCGGCACGACCCTTGACGACGACATCCTCGACCGGATCGACGAGGTCGTCCCGCCCGGCGTCGACCTCGGGTCGATCGACGTCTCCTACGCGCCGCCGGAACTGACACAACCCCACGTGCGCCGCCGCCGCGCCGCCGACCGAGCCGCAGCGGACCGGGCATGACCGAGCGCCTCGACGCGCGAGCGCTCAACCGCGCTACCCTGGCCCGCCAGTTCCTGCTCGAGCGCACCGACGCGTCCGCGCTCGACGCGGTCGGGCACCTGTGCGGGTTGCAGGCGCAGGAACCGCAGGAACCTTTCGTCGGGTTGTGGTCGCGGGTGAGCGGCTTCGACCCCTCGGAACTCTCGCGGCTGCTCGAGCGGCGCGCCGTGGTGCGGCTGCACCTGATGCGCCGCACCGTGCACCTGGTCACCGCCGAGGACGCCTGGAACTGGCGTCCCCGCCACCAGATGCTGCTACGCCAACGGATCCTCGGTGTGTACGCCCGTGATCTCGCCGGGCTCGACCTGGACGAGCTCGCGGCCCAGGCACGGGCGCTCCTGTCCGACGGCCGGCCCCGCTCGCTCGGCGTCATCGGACGCGAGCTGGCCGAGCGGAATCCGGACCGTGCGCCTCGGCCGCTGGGCGAAGCCGTCGTCGCGGCGCTCGTACCGACGGTCCAGCTCCCGCCGCGCGGCACCTGGCGCAGCACCGCCGGAGCGCACTATCTGCCGCTGTCACAGTGGCTCGGCCGCAGCGCCTCACCCGAGCCCTCGGACGAGGCCGATCCGGTCGGCGAGGAACTCGTGCGGCGCTACCTCGGCGCATTCGGTCCAGCGGCGAGCGCCGACCTGCGCGCGTGGTGCGGACTGGCCGGGCTGCCCAGGGCCGTGGCAGCGGTCCGCGACGAGCTGGTCAGTTTCCGTGACGACCGCGGCCGCGAACTGCTCGACTTGACCGACGCTCCCCGGCCCGGCCCAGACACTCCTGCGCCCATTCGCTTCCTGCCTGCCTTCGACAACGCCATCCTCGGCTACCACGACCGCAGCCGCATCATCGACCACGACCATCGCGGTCTGTCCGTCGCCGGAGAGCGGGTCGTGCTGGTCGACGGCCGGGTGGCCGCCACGTGGACCTGCAACGCGGGCGGCATCCGCGTCACGCCGCTACGGCAGTTCACGCACGCCGAGCACGCCGCCGTTGCCGAGGAGGCCGACCACCTCGCCACGTTCATGTCAGACGGCGGGTACGACCGACGGTGACCCCAGCCAGTTTCTTCGAGTATCCGCGCGGGCGAACCGTCAGTTCTCTCGGCGCCGGATCCACCAGAGGCAGCTACCGGCCAGCGCACCGGCGAGCACGAGGAAGATTCCGGTCTCCATCCACTGCAGCGGCCAGTAGTGGCTCGCGGGCTGGTAGGTGACTGTCTCGTGGAGGTTGTCCTTGGCGAGACAGGCGCCGATCTGACCCAGGTCTAGGTCGTCGCCCCTGCCGCCTCCATCCTCCGGGAAGCAGTCGGGGTAATCCTCTATGCGCACCACCTGGCCGGACGAGTTCTTCACGGGCGGCTGGGATGTCAGCCACGCGCCCTGCGGTGTCGGCAGGTCGAAGCGGAATTCCGTCTGCGAGCCCGAGAAGCCGTGGGACTGGCTCGTGCCGGCCTGGTTGATCGCGAAGGTGGTCGTGGTCGACGGCAGCAGGTGGGGCCGGATGAGGGTGGGCACGAGAACCTGGACGGCGATGAATACGGCGAGGGTGATGGCCATGGCCGGGAGGGTGCGGCGCAGCAGCAGTCCCAGCGTCGTACCGAGGGCGAAGGCGAACGCGGCGTAGCCGAGCGGGACGATGTCGCGTGAGGCGAAGGTCATCGCCGCCCACCGGTCGCCGTTGAGGTGGTCCAGCGGCCCGGCCCACCACGTCAGCAGCCAACTGAGGATCGCGGCGGTGGCGATCGCGGCGACGCCGACGACGGTGAGTTTGACCGCGAGCCACCGGGTGCGCGTCACGGTCTGGTTCCAGGCGAGTTGGTGCGTACCGGTCTCCAGTTCACGGCCGATCAGCGGCGCGCCCCAGAAGATGCCGATCAGCGCCGGTACGGCGATCACGAGAAGTTGGAGGAGCTGGAACATCGGCTCATAGCTTCGCTGCAACTGGCTGAGCTGGGCACCCAACGCCCGCGCGGCGGGGGTCGAGCCGTCGCAGGCGTTCAGCGGGGCGCACGCGGCCAGTTCCGCGGCGTAGCTGTGGTGCATCCGCAACCCGGTAACCAGGAAGGCGATCGCGGCGGCGGCGAGGAGGACCAGGACGGTGAGGGCCTGGGCGCGGAACTGCCGCCAGGTTACCCAGATCATCGCGCTTCTCCCACCGGTCGCATCGTGGCAGGGCGCCCGGTATCGACGGCCCGCTCCATGTAGGTCAGCACGAGGTCCTCCAGTTCGAGGTGTTCGGCGGACCAGTCCCCGGCGGGCAGTTCGCGCTCGCTTCGCACGACGAACGTGGACTGGCGGTCGGTGTGCTCCGCCGAGATGACCTCCAGCCCTGCGGGCAGGGCGGACTCCTGGCGCCGCGTGCACACGATCCGGTGGTGCTGCGCGAGCAGATCGTCGGTTTCGCCGGCGAGCTGTACACGGGAGGCGACCAACACGACCAGGTAGTCGCAGACGCGTTCGAGGTCGGAGACAAGGTGGGAGGAGAGGATGACGCTGGTGCCGTGCTCGGCGACCGACTCCATCAGGTACCGCAGAAAGTCGCGACGGGCCAGCGGGTCGAGGCTGGCGACCGGCTCGTCGAGGATGAGCAGTTCGGGTCGCTTGGCGACCGCAACGGTCAGGGCGAGCTGGGCGCGCTGCCCGCCGGAGAGCTTTCCCGCCTTCTGCTTCGGGTTCAGGCCCAACTGCTCGACGCGGGCCTGCGCGAGCTTCGCGTCCCAGCCCGGGTTCATCTTGGCGCCGAACTTCAGGTGGTCGGCGACGGACAGGCTCGCGTAGGTAGGGGTGTCCTGGGCGACGTACCCGATCCGGGCCAGTTGCGCGGTTCCGCCGTTGGGCTGTTCGCCCAGCACCTCGATCCGCCCCGTGGTCGGCGCGAGCATGCCGCAAGCGATCTTCAGCAGGCTGGTCTTGCCCGCGCCGTTGGGCCCGACCAGGCCGACGACGTGCCCCGGCGGGAGCTCAAGGGTGCAGTCGGCCAGCGCCTGGCGCTGACCGTATCTCTTGCCCAGCGCATGGGCTTGCAGTATCGCGCTCATTTCTCCTCTTCGACGCTCTCGCGCAGGGTGTTCTGGAACATCGCCTCGATGCCTGGCTCGGTCAGGCCCGCCGCGCGGGCCTTGTCCATCCAGGCGCGTAGCTCCTGCTGCAACGGACCGTGCTCGGTGAGCGATGCGTGGCCGAGCGATCGGGTGATGAAGGTCCCCACCCCCGGCTTTGCCGCGGCCAGGCCCAGGTGCTCGAGTTCGCGGTACGCCTTGCCCACGGTGTTCGGGTTGATCGCCACTTTGGCGACCACCTCCTTGACCGTGGGCAGCTTGTCGCCCTCGGCGAGCAGCCCCAGCAGCAGCGCTTGGCGTACCTGCCTGACGATCTGCTGGTACGGGGGGATCCCCGAGCGTGCGTCGAGGTGGAAGTCGATCACCCGTAATCCCGTTTCACTAGGTTACTAGTGGAATGAGAGTGCATGGGGACCGGGCGCGTGTCAAGCGGTCAGCGCCTGAAGAGTGATGACCGCGGCGGCGATGGCGGCAACCTGTCCGAAGGCAGGCTTGGGATGGAGACGGCCGGTTGCGGGCGCTGCCTATGCTCGACGACCGCGATAGTGCCGTCGGGCGCGTGGCGGCGATCTGGAGGTTGTGGCATGGATCGGCCTGATGGTGTGCCGGTGGAGGCGCAGTTCGTCGAGGGGTGGGAGGTGTACCCGTCGGGTCCGCGGTGGCCGGCGTGGGTGGCCGGGTCGTGGGATGGCGGCGAACGGTCCGGCACGTGGCGGGCGTGGCGGCCGGACGGGCCGTTGCTGGTGGAGAGCGAGTGGCGTGCCGGCAAGCGTTGCGGGGCGTACCGGCGGTTCCACGACGACGGTTCGCTGGCGGTGTCCTGCGAGTACGCCGATGACGTGGTGGTGTTCGCGCTCGGGTATCGGACGGACAACCCGAGCCGTGATCCGTTCTCGTTCGACGGGTGCGCGACGGCGATCCGGAGCATTCGCAACGACTACGACGGGGACGGCGTGTTGGTACGAACCCGCTGCTACGCGGCGGACGGCGGTGAGTTGACCATTGCCGGTGAACCGATGCCGCCCCGACCGGCCGGAGTGCCGGAGATCGCCAATCTCTACCCGAACGGGCTCTGGGCGGTGGTGCGGCGGCGCGACGGCGAGCTGCACGGGGCGGCCCGGCACTGGAACGCCGACGGGACGCCGCACATGATTGTCTACAATCGTGCCGGCCACGAGGTCGGACGCTGGGGGGACAAGCCGCTCGTCGAGGCGGCCCGGGACGGTGACGCCGCCTCGGTCGAGCTGTGCCTGGCCGCCGGTCTGGGCCGTTCGCCAGGTGTGGCGCGGTACGTCGCGTACGAGGAGCTGCCGGAGCTGGCGCTGCGGCTCCTGCGGCGGGAGCCGGCCGGCGCCGCGGAACCGGCCGTCGAGGAGGAATCGCCCGGTCCGCCGCCGGCCGACGCGCCCGACGACGCGATATGGGTGGCGGGCCTACGCGCGTACGTCGTTGGCGACCTCGACGAGGGGACCGGTGACGCGGTTGGGACCTGGCGAATCTGGGAGCAGGCCCGGTATTCGTCACACTTCGAGCACAGCTACGTCGAGGCCGACTTCGTCGACGGACGACGGGCCGAACGGCGCAGCTACTTCAGCCGTGGCGGACTGGTCAGATTGGAGCGTCGCGGGTCGGACGGCACGAGGCTGAAACGCTCATGGGACTACCGTCACCGCCTCGACTCTGAGCGGGAGTGGGCCGCCGACGGCACTGAGACGTTCCGGCGGTTCCACGACAACGGTGTCGCCTGCATGGAGCGGATCACGCGGGACGGGGTGTTCGTGGTCGCGAACTGGTTCGACGATTCGGGAAGCCGCACCGCCGAGGTCACCCCGACCGACGCCACCGTCGACGGTACATCGGTCGATTGGTGGCGGGCCCTGGACGCCACCGGCGCGGTCATCGCGGAGGGGCCGGTGGAGCCCGGCACCGGCGGCGGGCCGGTAGGGCAGTGGCGGCTATTCGGCCCCGACGGCGCCGACCTCGGCTCCGTGTCGTTCGAGGGCCTCGACCGGTTGGCGAACAACGCCAACCTCGGCCGTTTCGCCCATGTCCTGCGCACCTGGCGCGCGGCGCCGACACCGCCCGAACTCGCCGGCGCGGACGCGGTGCCGTGGGACGACCTCGACACGTTCCACGGCAGCGGGAGCCACCTGCCGTTCCTGCTCAAGGGACTGACCGTGGCGGACCCGCACGCCTTCTCCGTGGCCCTGGCCGTGCTGTCGAACCTGCTGTGGCACCAGCACACGGTCGCCGAGGCCACGGGTCCGGCGTTTCGGTACATGACCGCATTGGTCGACCGGGTCGCCACCGACGACGACCGGAAGCGGCTGCTGGACCTGCTGGTGGGTATCGCCACCCGGGACGGCTCACCCGCCGCCCTGCAACGCCTCAAACGCATCCACGCCAGCCTGCCCGGCGACGCGACAAACCCGGCCGAGCACCTCGCCGAGCACGGTGCGGAAGGCGCCTACCACGAGGTGCTCACCAGCCTCGCCGACGCGGTACCGACCTGGACGAGGCTCGCCGCACACCGGCGGGCCGGGTTCCGGCGCCGCGCGGTCACGCTGCTCGCCGCCGCACCGGGCGCGGCCGCCGCGGATGCGTTACGGGACCGGCTCGCAATCGAACCGAAGCGCAAGATCCGGGCGGCGATCCTGCTCGGCCTGGCGCTGCACGACACCGGCCCGCGGACCCGGCAGGCCCTCCAACCGCACCTCAGCGGCGACGACCCACTGCTGCGGTTCTGCGCCGCGCTGACCTGGGTCCGCCAGCACCACACTCCCCCCGCCGACGGCGTGCGAGTGCTCGTCGACGCGCTGCGCGGCGACCTCGTGCCGACCGGCTACGGCAGCCTGTTCCTCGGCGAAGATCCGCTGACCGACGTCACCACCGCCCTCGCCCTGCTCCCGGCCGACCAGGCCGGCGAACAGCTCCGAGCGACTTGATCAGATCAGACCGTCTGGGCGGGGAGAGGCTTGACCCAGAACACGACCCGTCGTCGCAGCACCCTCACGAGCGTGTTCAACGCGACACCGATCGCGCTGAGCAGGATGAGCAGCGCGAACACGCCCGCCGTGTCCATCCGCGCCTGCGCTACGAGAATCTGCACCCCGAGGCCCCGCTGCGCGCCCACGAACTCGCCGACGACCGCGCCGACCATCGCACCCGACACGGCCAGTTCCAGCCCGCTGAAGATGCTCGGCAGAGCGGTCGGCAGGGACAGGCGCCACAGCCGCTGCAGTTTCGAAGCGCCGGCGACTCTGAACAGGTCGATGCGGTCAGTGTCAACCTCCCGCAGGCCGTGCACCGTGTTCACGAGCACCGGGAAGAACACGAGCAACACGACGACGACAAGCTTCGAACCAAGACCGAAGCCGAACCAGATCACGAACAACGGCGCCAGCGCGACCTTGGGAATCGCTTCCAAGGCGACGATGTACGGGAAAATGGCGCGGTACAGGACCGGGAGCTCGGCCAGTAGCAGGGCGAGACCAAGCCCGACGGCAACCCCGATCACCAGCCCAAGGCCGACCGCACTCATTGTCGTCGCGATGCCCTGACCGTAATTCGGCCACGCCGACGGATCCGTGAGTGCCGATACGACTTCCGCGAGCGGTGGAATGACATAGTGCGGCACCGCGCTCATCGACGGGAGCGCGATCCAGGCGCCAATGATCGCGACGAGCACGATGATCGGGCCGATTCGTCCTCGCCACCTCCGGTTCCGGCTCCGGGCTGGTCGCCCCGCGCCGCGGCTGGAATCGACGGAGACGTTCGTGGTCGCGGTCATGCCCTCACCTCGAAGTGAGCTCGCAGATGTGCTGCTGTGTCGTTGAAGGCCGGCATGCCGAGCACGTCGAGCGTTCGCGTGGACCCGATGGGCACGTCGACCTCGTCGACAACCCGCCCCGGACGGTGGCTCATCACCAGCACCCGCTCCGAGAGGAAGACCGCCTCTGAGATCGAATGCGTGATGAGGATGATTGTCTTGCCGGTCTCGCGCCAGATTCGATTGAGCTCGACGTTCAGGTTGTCCCGCGTCATCGCGTCGAGCGCGCCGAACGGCTCATCCAGCAGGAGCAGCTCGGGCCCGGTGATCAGCGCCCGGCAGATCGCCGCACGCTGCTGCATGCCACCTGACAGCTGATTCGGGTAACTGGTCTCGAAATCCTCGAGACCGACCATCTCCAACAGCGCTCGAGCACGCGCTCGATCCGCATCCGTGACTCGCCTCGTCACCTGGATCGGCAGCAGGACGTTCTGCAGGATGGAACGCCATGGAAGGAGAATCGGTCGCTGGAACACCATCCCGACGCGAGCTCCGTCTTTCCGGTCGTTGCCGCCCGCGATGCTGACCCTGCCGTTCGTGGCGTGTTCCAGGCCCGCGAGGACCCGAAGGAGCGTCGTCTTTCCACACCCGCTCGGGCCGAGTATCGAGACGAACTGTCCCGGCTCGACAGACAGGCTGACGTCTCGAAGGGCGGTGACGCCGGTCCCGCCGGAAAGCTGGAACTCAACGCCCAAGTCGCGTACGACAACCGCTGCGCTCATGGGATGTCCACCCCATATACATCAGTCAGGTTGCGATGCAGCACGCGCTCCGTCAGCCAGTGCGCCTGTCGTGTCGACCACCAGTCGTTGGCGACGCCGGCGCTGAGGACCGTGTCGAGGGCCGCTCGCGCGCGTTGCGTACTCGTCACGTGATGCTCGGGGTTCCCCGTGTCCGTCCCGAAAAGGACCTTGTTCGCAGGGAGGTAGGTGAGCCAGTCCTCCAGTGCTCGCTCAGCACGCCGCCCGTGTAGATGCGGGAGCAGCGATGTATCGAGGTAGACGTTCCCATGCGTGTACGCCAGCGCCGTCAGATAGTCGGTGAACGGGAACCCGCCATGGATGAGGATCACCTTGAGCTGATTCAATCGCGGGGTGTCGAGCAGTTGTTGCAGATGGAGCGGATTGGCATCGTCCACACGGATCCCCGGCTCGGCATGCCCGACGCCGGTGTGGACCTGCACCGGCAGGTTCAGCTGCACCGCCTCCTCCGCGATGGCGAAGACCAGGTGGTCCGCGACCGCCTTCGCGAGGCCCGGATCGGGCGTTTCGAGCGCGCCGAGCCGCGTGTACGCCTCGGCCGCATCCGCGCGACTTACGTCCTCGAAGCGAAGCGAGCGGACATACGCAGATGCGATCTTGAGCCCGACGACGCCGCCCGCAACGCGCTGGCGAAGGGACGCTCGAACGAAGTCGAGATAGTCGTCGAGCGTCTGCGGACGGTTCGAGACTCCCATCAGTTCGTACTGACGCTCGAGAACGAAGCCGAAGATCCGGCGGAACCGAGGTGTGTCCGAACCGCGCCGATCCCACGACGGATGCCCGAACGGATACAGGTAGGGGTCGATCCGTGCGATCTGGCGGTACTTCTCGGCCGGCCACACTGTCGTATCGATCTCGGGCACATCCGTCAGCACGGCAGGGGTGCCTGCGAGGACAAGGGCCCGTTCGTACTGAGCCTGCGGCGCTTCGACCCGGCCGGCCAGACTCGCGTGGATCTGCGCCTCACGCCCGATGTCGCCGAAGAGCTGGGCAGCGCCGCCGAACAGCGTCACCGTGTGCATGGAGGTCTCGCGAAAGCGCAGGCCCTCCTCGAACAGGGAGTCGATGGGCCATTGCCCGCGGAGTTCGGCCAGCTGCTCCGTATCGCGATGACGCTCGGCGTCGACGTAGCGGAGGTAGACATCGCTGGGCAGGTTCGCCTCGACATGCGAGAGGACCATCTCCCGTTCGACGCCGTCCATGCCTTCGACGGTCGCGCCCGGTCGCAGGTATCCCGCGTGCGAGTGGTGGTCGATTGCGGGAATGCCATCCGTGTAACGTGGTGGGCCGATCTCGGGGGCCGCGGTGGTCTCGGTCTGCCGGGTCATGTCAGTCCTTTTTGTCGGACCAGTTGCGTGCATCGCTGATCACGGCGTCCTGGTCGAAATCGTTGTACGCGTCCACGAAGCGGTTCGTGAAGATGGCTGTGGTGTCGGCGATCTTGTTGGTGATCATGCCGTGCTCGTGGGCGAAGCTCGCCCACGTCGCGACGTTCGCGGGGACGTACTCGCCGTATCGGCCGTCACCCGGCTTGAGGATCCGAAGTCGAGCCGTCAGGGCGATGAGGTCGACTTTCAGCTGATCCTCGATGCTCACGCCGGCGCCCCTGGTGGTCGGGTAGAGGTGGTACAACATGCGCAGCGCCGCCTCCGGGTTCGTCGACGTGAAGAGCGTCGCCTTCGCGATCGCGCGACCGAAACGTTCGATGGCCTGAGGCTTCTTTTTGAGGTACTCGCTCGTGACGAAGTACGTCGTCGAGAACAGCGCCTGCTGTTCCGGAATCGTGAAGTATCGCAGCTTGGTGCCCGCAGCCTCGAATGCCGCGTACTCGGTGTCCCACAACGACAGGGCGCCGACCTTGCCAGAGGTGAGGGCCTGCAGCGCGGCCGCCCCGGTTCCGACCCCGAGGTGGCCGAAATCGCGGGGGAACGTCAAGCCGACGGTGTTGAGTACCGCGTCGCTCATCGTCAGGTTCGCCGAGGCGATGCTGCTTCCACCGATGACTGCCCCTCTGAAGTCCTCGAGCGACCGGATCGGGCTTGAGTCGAGCACAGCGAGGCTCGATGTCGGGCCGCGGAGGTAGTTGTAGACCATGACCAGGTCGGAGCTCGGACCGCCCTTCGCGAGGGTCTGCAGGAGCGCATCGGGTGTGAAGCTCCCGATGTCGGTCCGGCCTGTCGCTGTCGCTTGGATCCCCGCCTCGCCTGTGACCGTGATCGTGACGTCGAGGCCCTCGGCCTTGAAGTACCCCATCGCTTCCGCGACCGCCAACGGGGCGTTGTTGGCGCCCATGTTGGTCGATACGCCGAAGCTGACCTGGTCGAGCCGCGTATCGCCCTCGCTGCCGCAGGCTGACGCTCCGAGCAGCACGACGCTCGCCAGAATGGCGCTCGTCGCGAGCCTTCTTGACTGCTGCATGTTCATGACAGGACTTCCTATGATCCGTGGATGAGTCGTCGACGACTCAGGTCTCGGTGGCATCGCCGCCGCGATGGCGCGTTGCCGTGCCCGCCGGCGGATTGCTGACCCACAGCGCCTCCGCCGTGCGTTCGCTCGCGTTGCGCACGGCATGGGGAACAGAAGACCGAAACTCGATGCTGTCCCCGGCCGCCATCAGATGCGTGACGCCCGCAAGCGTGAATTCGAGCTCGCCGTCGAGAATGAGAAGGACTTCGTGGACATCGCCGTGCGTGTATCGGTCGTCGCCAACGCTCGCGCCCGGCTCGTACTCGACGACCCCGATCTCGACATCGGAGCCGGGCGTGCGTGTGATCGCGTAGTGCCGTTGCCCCGCAGCGGGCACCATCAGCGGCCGATCCGCTTTCCTGACGAGCTGCCCCATCTCCGCCGGCGCCTGATAGAAGTCGATCCACTCGATGCCGAACTCTGCCGCGAGGCGGCGCAGGACGGGCACGCTCGGCTCGACGAGCGAGCGTTCGATCTTGCTGAGGTACCCCACGCTCAGACCGACTGCCTCCCCCAGATCGCGAAGCGAGAGCCGCCGGGCGGTGCGCAGCCGCCGAAGCATGTCTCCCATCGCCTGGGGAGAACTCTGACCATCCGCTGCTGAGGCGCTCATGAAACATGACTATGCATGAAAGGAAACAAGCGTGCAACCCATAGGCAACAAGATTTTCCTGGGCGGGTGATTTGCACGGTATAACCCGTTTTGCGGGTTAGCGGTCGCCGGTGAATTCCCGAGCCAATATCCCGTTTTGGCCATATTCGCCAGGACGACTCCCAACGGCGGCGGCGCGTGTCGGCCGCTGGAGCGGTCTCGCTTACCTGCTGGCGCGTGGCACCAGGTCGAGGAGCGTCCGCGCCGGTGGTGACAGCGACACGCCCGTGGCGAGGTGCACCTGCCACGCCGGCGTATCGTCAGGCAGCTCACGCGTCACCAGACCGATTGCTTGCGGCTTGTCGGCGATGTGCGACGGAACGACGGCCACCGCGAGGCCGCGCTGGATCAGGTCGAGCAAGGCGTGGACATCATTCACGACGAACCGCACCTGACGGTCGACCCCACGCTGCTCGAACATCCGGTCGTTCTGAGTGCGCATCGCCCACGACTCCTGCAGGTCGACGAACGGGTACGACGCGAGCTCCTTCCAGGAGCCGATCACCTCGCCTGGCGGCGCCATCGGCTCGGAGGCCAGGAACACCCTGCGGCGCGCGCCGAGCACCGTCCGTTTGACGCCCTCGATGTCATCGGGGTGCGACACCAGCGCCAGATCCAGGCGGCCCGCGCGCAGCATCGCGATGAGGTCATGCGTGCCTTGCTGGAAGAACTCGATGGTGACGCCGGGATGCGCATGAGACATCTGCTCCACCAGCGGCGCGACCTCCACGACTCCGAGGCACTGCTCCGTGCCCACCCGCAACAGCCCCTCGACGCGCTCGGACGCCCGAGCCACGGCGTACTGCGCCGCCGACTGGGCCGCGAGCACCGCACGCGCATGCGGGACGAGCGCCTCACCCGCGCTCGTGAGGCGCACCTTGCGCGTACTGCGGTCGAACAGCCGTGCGCCAAGTGAGCGCTCCAGCGCTCGGATCCCGGCGGACAACCCGGACTGCGAGATGCCACACGCATGCGCGGCGCTCGTGAACTGCTGCTCTTCCACGACAGTCAGGAAGTAGGTGAGTTGCCGCGCGTCCATTGTGCAGTTCTCTTTCTGGCAGTTATCGGTTTCAGATGTTGGATTTCTGATTGCCGTTCACCATATCTTGTGCGTTGTTCGTACATCACATGCAAACAAGGAACACAGAGCAAGGAACGATGGTGAAGTACATCCCTCTCGGCACCGCCGACGTCAGCAACATCATTCTCGGCAACATGCGAATTTCCGACCTCGACGACGAGGCGATCCGCTCGCTCGTCCGAGCGGCCCGAGACGCCGGCGTCACCGCCTTCGACCACGCCGACATCTACGGCCGCAGTCTCCACGAGTGCGAGACGCGCTTCGCCGATGCTCTCGAGCTCAGCCCCTCGGAACGCGAGCACCTGTTCATCCAGACCAAGTGCGGGATCGTCAAAGACCCCCCGTACTACGACTCGTCCTACGAGCACATCATCTCGTCGGTCGAAGCCTCGCTCCGCGCTCTTCGCACGGAGTACATCGATCTGCTTCTGCTGCACCGTCCGGACGCCCTCGTGGAGCCGGCGGAGGTGGCACGCGCATTCGACCAGTTGCAGGCATCCGGCAAAGTCCGGCAGTTCGGCGTGTCCAACCACACCGCCAGCCAGATCGAGGTGCTGAGGTCGGCGGTCGAGCAGCCGCTCGTCGCGAACCAGTTGCAGCTCTCCGTCGCACACGCGCCGCTGCTCACCCAGGGGCTGAGCGCCAACATCAAGATCGACCAGGCGAACGTCGTGGACGGAGGCGGCCTGCTCGACTACTGCCGCACGAACGACATCGCCGTGCAGGCATGGTCGCCGTTCCAGGGCAACGGACACCTGATCTTCGACGCCGCCGGCTTCCCTGAACTCGGCCGCGAGCTCGAACTGCTCGCTGCGAAGTACGGCGTCGAACCCATCGCCGTCGCGACCGCATGGATCACCCGCCTCCCGCAGCCCACGATGGTCGTCGTCGGAAGCACCAACCCCGCCCGCGTCGCGGATGCGGCCAAGGGGTCCGAGCTCCCGCTCACCAGGCGCGAGTGGTACAGCCTGTACCGGGCATCCGGGCACCTTCTTCCCTGACACACCGACCAAGCATTGAAGGGGAGCGACGCGCGGCGCTTGGCCGGAGTCGGGTTCCGGGGCGCTACTTGTCCTGTATCGCCGAAGTCTGCGAATGTCAGACTCAGGTTGCGAGGCAGGCGCCGACGCCGATGGAGCAGCAGCTGTTCGGCGCGCGCCAGATAGCGATGGGGGATCGATGATGCGCGTGCTGCGCCCGGTGGCATTGGCCGCGGCCCTCGCCATGATGGCGGCGACCCCGATGGTGGCCGCGCCGGCGGCCTCCGCGCAGACCATGCGGGACCGCCAGTGGTACCTCACCACGCTGGACGTCGCCGCCGCGCAGAAGATCACTCAGGGCGAGGGCGTCATCGTGGCCGTCCTCGACAGCGGCATCGGCGAGCACCCCGACCTCGACGGGCAGGCGCTCGCCGGCATCTCCTACCTCAGCGACGACAACAGCATGGCCGACGACTCGGGCCACGGCTCGGGCATGGCCGGTCTCATCGTCGCCAAGGGGGGCGACGCCGACCACCTGCTCGGCATCGCGCCCCAGGCCAAGGTCATCTCGGTGCGCACCATGACCGGCAGCGCCCCGGGCACCTGGACGTACATCCCGGAGACCATCCGGTGGGCCGTTGACCACGGCGCGAAGGTGATCAATATCTCGGGGGGCGGCCGGGTCGAGGCCGGCGGCCGGTGGGCCGTGCAGTACGCGCTGGACCACGACGTGCTCGTCGTCGCCTCGACCGGCGACGCCAAGGAGTTCCCCGGCCGCACCGCCGTCCTCGAGCCGGCCAGCTTCCCGGGCGTGCTGGCGGTCACCGCCGTGGACCGTGACGGCAAGGTGTGGGACGGGGCGCTGCACGGGCCGCAGACGGTGCTCGCCGCACCGGGCGTGGACATCCCGATGGTCTCCGCCGCCGGCGGCGGCCGCGTCGTCGGCTACTACGAGTCCACCAACGGCACCGGTAACGCGGCCGCGATCGTGTCCGGGGCGGCGGCGCTGATCCGGGCGAAGTACCCACAGCTTCCGGTGAAGGACGTCGTGCAGCGGCTCATCGCCACGGCCGACGACGCGGGCGCGCCCGGACGCGACCCCGAGTACGGGTACGGCCGGCTGAACCTGGTCAAGGCGCTCACCGCCGACGTGGCGCCGGTCGCCGCCAACCCGCTGCTCTCGGGCAGGCAGGGGGCCCCCGACGACGAGGTGGGCAGCCACACGTTCCCCAACGTCCTCGGCGATGCGATAATCCAAATGCTGACCATCGGCGCGGTCTGCGTCGGGTTGCTGCTGCTGGCCGGGCTGATCCTGCTGCTGACCCGCCGCCGGACCTGAGCGCGCTCAGCCCTCGCAGACCTACCGTGCGAGCTGCTGCTCAGACCAGGATGCACCGATCAAGGCGGGACGGAACTGCGGGGGCCGCGTACCCTGCAACGATGGCTCACGGCGTGCTGCTCGGGATTGACTTCGGCACCTTCAACACCGTGGCCATGGTGCGTCGCGGCGACGGTGCGGCACGTTCCCTGCTCTTCGACGGGTCACCGCTCCTGCCGTCGGCGGTGCTCCTGGAAGGCCCCGGCGACGTGTTGTCCGGTGCCGAAGCCGTGCGGTCGGCGCGGGTGCATCCGGATCGGTACGAGCCCAACCCGAAGCGAAGGATGGCAGACGGGATCGTCCTGCTCGGCGGCTCCGAGACCGACGTGGTCGACCTGGTCGCCGCCGTGCTGGGACGTGTGGCGTCGCAGGCGCGGCAGGTCGCCGGCCAGCTCCCGGATCGTGTCGTGGTCACGCATCCGGAGACCTGGGGCACGTCGCGGTTGAGCCGGTTGACCGCTGCGGCCGTCCGTGCCGGCCTGCCGAGCCCGACACTCGTGTCGGAGCCGATCGCTGCCGCCGCCTACTTCCTCGGCCAGGTCGGCCTGGTCGGTGCGGGTCAGTGCGCGGTGGTGTACGACTTCGGGGCCGGCACGTTCGACGCCGGTGTGGTTCGGCGTGGCCCCGCAGGAGCGCTGACGGTACTGGCCAGTGAAGGGCTGCCCGAGGTGGGCGGCCTGGACCTGGACGCCGCGTTGGTGGAGCACCTGGGCCGGCTGATCGCGCAGCGGGCCCCGGACGCTTGGGACCGGTTGCGGCGACCGGCCACCGCCGCCGACCGTCGTGCCCGGTGGCAGCTGTGGGAGGACGTTCGGCTGGCCAAGGAGTCGTTGAGCCGGCGTTCGCAGACGCTGGTGCACCTGCCGGTCCTGGACGACACCGTTCCGGTGAGCCGGGACGAGTTCGAGCAGCTCGCCGAACCGGTCATCGCGCGGACGGTCGCGGTCACCCGCGCCGCGGTGCGCAGCGCGGGCATCGAGCTGTCAGACGTCGGCGGCATCTTCCTCGTCGGCGGGTCGAGCCGCGTCCCACTCGTTGCGACGCTGCTGCACCGCGCGTTCGGGATGCCGCCGACGGTTCTGGAGCAGCCCGAGCTCGTGGTGGCGGAGGGTTCACTGATTCTGCTCGACGCGTGCGAGGAACGCACGCCGACCGGTGTCACGATGAGGCTGCCCGCCGGTGCCGGGTCGCAGGAGACCGTTGCGCAGGCGCGTGGAACGGCCGCCGGCCCGTCGCCCGCGCCGCAGGGCTCGCCGCAGCGAGTCATGCAGCCATCGCCGGCCTCGACGACGGCAGACCGCGCGTCGCGCGTCGACGAGGCCGTCGAACCGGGGCGGGGGCGATCGATCCGCCGCCACCTCACCGATCCGTGGAGTGTGGCAGCGGCCGTCCTGCTCGGTGCCCTGAGCGGCATGATGGGCGGCCTCGCCGGTGCGAGCGCGGCAGCCGTGCTGACCGCGGGAGCCGTGGTCACCGTGATCGTGCATACGGTGCGGGTGGCCCTCGGTATCGTGTTCGACCGCTGAGGACGCGGTCGTCGGACGTTGCCCGCTAGAAATTACTCAGCACCGAGCTGAAGATCTTGTCGATGCTGGCCGGGTCTTGCGCGTCGTAGGCGGCTGCCCGCGACACTTTCGCGATCTCGTCGAGCGTGACCAGGTCGGCGTCCTTGCCGAAGGCGATACCGAAGATGCGAACCGAGTTCTCCAGGCGTGACCCGCCCAGGTCGCGGAGCAGCTTCGCCTTGTCGTTGTCGGCCGGATACTCGTTGTGCCCATCGGTGAGCAGCACGACCGCGTTGATGCGGTCGGCGTCCAGCCGTTCCCGCATGTACCGGTCGGCGGCCCGGGCCGTGTGGTACAAGGCCGTGCCGCCATCGGCGCTCAGCGCCCGGATGACGTCGGTGAGTTGTTGCTTCGCGTCACGGATGCGCGACATCGGCAGCCGCTCGGTGTAGGGCTGCGCACCGTTCGGTCGCTGCCCCGAGAACGTCCACAGTGCCACCTCGTCGTCGGGATGCAGCAGGTCGAGGCTCGCGATTGCCGCGTTCTTCGCGGCTTCCAGCTTGCTGATGCCACCGGCTGCCTCCTCCTTCATCGAGCCCGAGACGTCGAGGACGAGCAGCACCCTCGCCTTCTTCCGCAGGTCGTCCCAGCCGGCGAGGATCTTGTCCAGCACCTCCCCGACGGGTGACTGGATCAGGCTGAGCTTCTGCCCGGCCGGGATCTGCAGGGTCTTCGCCAATTCGGGGCCGGCGTTGCCCTGGTGGTCGCGGAAGCCCATCGCCGCGAACGCGGCCTGCCGGTCTGGTTGCTGCAGGAACGCGAGGAAGTCCGCGGCCGCTTCCCGTTGTGCGTCACTGGCCGAAGGCAGCACCACGTACGGGTGGTCGAGCATCAGCGTGCCGTCCCGCGGCACCATCGGCACGAGCGGCACCGTGGGCGCCCGGCCATGCACCTTCGGGTCGCCGGTGGTGTTGCCCTTGTTGTAGAGGAAGGTGAGCTGCTCCTGATGCACGACGGCGCTGACGTACGACATCGCGGCGCCCTTCTCGTCGGCTTCGGCCAAGTTGGCGAGGAACTTCACCGCATCGTCGGTGTAGTGCAGGACACCGGCCTCGACCCCGCGAACGAAGTTGATCACATTGGGCTGGGTGAGATCGGCCGCCGTCAGTTCGCGGGAGAGGCCGGTCGCCGCGTAGTACGTGGCTACCGTCGCGGCCAGGCCGGACGTGGACCGGTGCGGGTTGTCCTTGCCGAAGGAGAAACGCCCCCACTCGGGATGGCCGTACCGGCCCCACCCCTGCGGATCGGACGCCAGCGCCAGCACGTCGCTCCACCCGAACTCGCGTTTCGGCCAGCCGAACGCCTCGGCCATCGGCTTCGGCATCGAGATGACCAACGGGCTCTGCGCGATCGATGGCATCTGCGTGCCGGCCGCCGGCACCACCTGCTTGCCGCTGGTGGCCTCCCGGTGGCGGGCCACCTGGAGCCACAACGATGCGGTGGGCGTCCACACCTGCGGTGCCGGCCCACCGTCGCGCCGTTCATCCCAGCCGGAGCCAAGCGCCTCCGCCGCCGCGCCGGACGTGAGCCGGTGCACGGTCACCGACGCGCACCGTTTGCCGCCGTACAGCTTGTCGGAGGCGTTGTAGCGGCGGGCCAAATCGATCATCAGGTCGGCCTTCTCGGTCGACGAGCTGACCTCGATGGGTTCACAGCCGGCTCGCCTGTCGGCGCCCGCCTCCCCGGGGTCGCGACCGAGCACCACATACGTCACCACGACGCCTATCAGACCGACGATCACCGCAATCACCAGCGGCATTCGCGCACGTGGCCCCGTGACAACGTCCATCGACGATCTCCTGTTCACCAGCAGAGCCCCGCATCGTAACCGACGGCCACAACACCGGCCGCCAATCGGCTGGCCGGTAGTGTCCTCGGCATGGAGGCGCGTAACAGGCAAGCCGGCCGCCTGGTGCGGCGCGTCGAGCGGGATCCGGGCGTCGAGTGGGACGCGGACGCGTGGTGGGCCCGCATTCCCGCCGTCCGCACGGTACTGGACGCGGGGCTTGACCTTCCGGCAGGCGTGACGTTTCTCGTCGGCGAGAACGGTTCGGGAAAGTCCACGCTGATCGAGGCGCTGGCGCAGGCGTACGGGCTGAACCCGGAGGGCGGCTCGCGGGGCGCGATGCACCGTACCCGGCACACCGAGTCCCCGTTGGGCGCGGTGTTGCGGCTGGTGCGTACCCCGGGCGGACGAGGCGACGCGTACTTCCTGCGAGCCGAGACCACCCACGGCCTCTACACATACCTGGAAGCGCTGCCCCGCTCGCCCGACTGGGACCTGCACGAGCGCAGCCACGGCGAGGGATTCCTGGCCCTGCTGGAACGCAAGTTCGCTCGGCCAGGCTTCTACCTGCTCGACGAGCCGGAGGCGGCCCTGTCGTTCACCTCCACCCTCAGCCTCATGGCCCGGCTGGCGGCCTTGGCCGAAGGCGGGGCGCAGATCGTGGTGGCCACACACTCCCCGGTGCTGACCGCGCTGCCAGCAGCGACCGTGCTGGAACTCGGCGAGCACGGTCTCCGGACGACGGCGTGGTCCGAACTCGCCGTCGTGGACCACTTCCGGTCGTTTCTCGACCGGCCCGACCGGTACCTGCATCACCTGCTTCGCTAACCGCGGCGAACCCGCGGTCACGCGACCAGGCGTAGCCAGGCGGCCGCGAGTGTGGCGTGACCGGGTGGCGTCGGGTGCACGCCGTCCGCGGTCCAGTGCTCCGGGCCGGTCGTCGCGGCCAGCTCGGCGAACATGCCGTCGGCGGCCAGCAGGTGCGCGTCGTACCGGGCGGCAAGCTCGCGCACGACCCGGATCTTCGGATCCAGGTCGGCGCGCCACTCCTTCCAGGTCCCCTCGCCGATGGACGCGTCGCCCACCTCGAGTTCGCCGCGGATCGGCAGCAGGAACGGCTCGATGAGGATCAGCTCGGTGCCGGCCTCGGCGTGTCGATCCTCGCCGGCGGCATCACACCGGCCTCGGCCACCGCGGTCTGCGCCGGCACCGCGGTGCCGGCCGCCGACGTCCCCGAGCTGCTCGCCGGCCTGGTCGACCGGTCGCTGTTCCAGCTCGCGCCCGACCCGGGCCGGTACCGGATGCTGGAGACGCTGCGCGAGTACGGCACCGACCGCCTGGCCGAGACGGGCGACCTCGGCACCGTCCGCGACCTGGCCGCCGGCTACTTCGCCGAGCTGATCGCCCGGCACGACCCGCCGCTGCGCGGACCCGGCCAACTGCCGGCCCTGCGAGTCGTCAGCGCCGAGTACGACAACGCGCTGGCCGCCCTGCGCCGGCGGTGCGACACCGGCGACGGCCCCGGCGCGGTCGCCCTCGCCCTGAACCTGACCTGGTACTGGCAGATGTTCGGCCGGCGCTCGGACGCGGCCTACTGGCTGGGCGAGGCGGTGGCGGTGCCCGGCGGCGAGGCGACCCCGGACCGCGACTGCGCCCGCGCGATCCACCTGCTCAGCTTCGGGGCCGGGATGACTGCCGAGCTGACCGACCGGCTGCTCGCCGATCCGGAGCTGACCGGCCGGTACGGCGCGCTCATCGCCCTGCTACCGGCGGAGCCGGTCCTCGAGCGCCTGGCCGGCGGCGGCGACGTGTGGCTGTCCGGGCTGGCCCACCTGTTGCGGGCCGAACGCGCCGAGAACGCGGGCGAGCTCGACCAGGTGCGCACCGACGTGGCGGCGGCCCTGGCCTGCTTCCGCCGGGCCGGCGACCGCTGGGGCCAGGCCACCGTGCTGCCGCTGCGCGCCCAGCTGCGGCAGTACGACGGCGACCTCGACGGCGCGCTCGCCGACCTGCGCGCGGCCCGATCGCTGGCCGGCGAGTTCGGCGCGCTCGGCCGCAGCGACGAGGTGTTCATCGACCTACGCTGGTTCGACCTGTACCTGCGGCGCGGCGACACCGACCTGGCGATCGCGGTGATCGGCTCGGCCCGGGAGCGGGCGCTGCGCGCGAACTCGCCGGAGACGCTGGCCCTGATCGACGCGTGGGAGGCCGGCTTCCGGGTGCGGCTCGGCGACCTGGACCGGGCGCGGGAGCTGCTCGACGATGCCGAACGGACGCTGCCCGGCGACACGACGTTCCCCGGTGACCACGCGCGGACGCTGCTCGGGAACATGCGGGCGGTGCTCTGCCTGGAGTTGGGCGACCAGGCCGGCGCGGGCGCGGCGTTGGCGAAGGCGTACGCGGCGGCGGTGGCGGCCCGGGACCTGCCGATCCTGTCGCTGGTGGCGGTGACCTCGGCCGCGTTCGTCTCGGCGCAGCGGCGGCAGCACGAGTCGGCCGTCCTGCTCGGCGCCGCCGCCCGGCTGCGCGGCGCGCACGACCGCACCGATCGGCGGTTTCGCGAACTCACCCGGCGAGGACGTGCCGCGCTGGGTGAGGAAGCCTTCGCCGAGGCGTACGGGAAGGGTTGGGAGCTGGACGGAAAGACGGCCGTGACCCAGGTCGATCCGGCGCGGCCGGCCGCGCGGTGGCCGGCCACGGCCGCCGCGGCGAAGAGCGAGACCGGGGCGGTGCGGTCACCGAACGAGGCGGCCGTCGGCGCGGTTGGTGCTGACGTCCACGACCGGCGCGTCGACCACACGCGTTGAGATGACTCAGCGGACCGCGGACTCTGGCTCTGGCCCTGGTTCTGGCTCGCCAATATCGGGGACCGGCTGCCGTCGGGGGAAGTGGGGGATCATGGCCGCGACCGTCACGAAAATCGGTCAGTGACCTCGGGCCGGACCCGGCGACGCACCGCGTTGGTGATTGCGCCGATGATGCCGAGCAGGACGGTATAGACCACCAGGACCGGCACCGCGATGTAGGCGACCTTGCGGACCACGGCGATCTGTTCGACGGTCGATTCCGGATAAAAGTTGATTTTTCCTGGGGCCCGTTCGTAGACCTCAACGACCTCGCCCGGCTTATATCCGCCCGCCTGCTCGCTAGTGACGTCGAGGTCGTAGCTCACCGGCTTGCCGGACTGGTCGGTAAACGTATATTTGTGCCGGTCGCAGCCGGAGTACTTTCGGTTCTTCTCGTACCTGGTGTAGGGCGCGACACAGCGCTCCGAGGCGATGGTCAGCGCGAACCTCGGGTGGCTGTCGATGGAGTCGACGCCGGCCACGTATACGACGGAGTACAGTGCGGCGATCGCGATCGGGATGCCGAGTACCACCAGCGGCACCCTCCGGGTCAGGCTGCCGAGACCGACGGCGGTAAACACTCCACCGACGAACGCCGTACCCAAGGCCATGCTCATGTTGTCCGACAGCAGCCGGAACCCGAGTGCGTATGAGCCCAGTGCCCACAGTGCGGCGAACCCGAGTACCAGCGGGACGCGCAGCAGTCTGATCATGCGCCCAGTGTCGAGCAAGACCAAGAGCCGTGCGCGCGAGGGTCCGGAACACGTCAGCGCATGTGCGCTATTGAGCGACGCTGTGGGGTTCCGAGCCACTCATCATGCTTGACCTGGACGGACGCAGCGCTCGGCCAGCCGTGGGGCATCAGCGTTACCCGAGACTTGGAACATGGAGCCTGGAGAGCCGGCCGAGCGCAGCGACCGCCTTGCCGCGATGTACGCAGCCTTCAACCGCCGCGACATTCCAGCGGTGCTCGCCGCGCTGGCGCCGAACGTGTCCTGGCCAAACGGTTGGGAGGGCGGCCGGGTCCACGGCCACGAGCAGGTCCGTGACTACTGGACCCGGCAGTGGGCCGAGATCGACCCGGTGGTGCTGCCGGTGGCGTTCGCCGCTGAGCCCGACGGTCGCGTGGCCGTGACGGTGCATCAGGTCGTACGGACCATGCAGGGCGCCGTCATCGCCGACGAGCGGGTCGAGCACGTGTACCGCTTCGCCGCCGACCTCGTCACCGACATGGAGATACACAGATCCGACTCCTGGTCCGAGGGCTGACCCTCGCGAACCATGCCGGCGGCAAGCGAATGCCCGGTGCTGGCGCCGATCCCGGGCCGCCGAGCGAGCCGCAGCGGCGTCCGCCGTCACCGCGATCCTCACGGACTGGTGGACGAAGCACACCCGCGATGACCGGAATCACGCGCGACCCGTGCCCGGCTGGAAGCGTGATCGAGCTTGCTCATCTGGCTCCCCTCCAGGTCAAGAGGTTGGGGTGGGCAATGTTTCTAGGCTCATTGGAGGCCACGTTCGTGGCGTGGCGCGAGGAGGCCGGCGGCGTGGTCGCCGCCGGCCTCCCGTGTGCTTGACGACGCACCCTGCGACGCCTTCCGCCACCGCGTGGACCAGTCCATCCAGCGCGACATCCTGGTCGCCCGCAGGCCGGTCCGCACTCCCGTGCAACGGACGCTACCGGTTGAACTGGAACCAGTTGAGGTTGACGAAGTCGGCGCCTGCCGTGCCGGTGAAGGTGAGGTACAGGGTGTGGACGCCGGTGGCCGCGCCGGTCAGGTTGGTGGTGGTGCTGGTCCAGGTCTGCCAGCCGCCGGTGGGGGTGACGGGGACGCTGGCGATGATCGGGCCGGTGGTGGAGTCCAGGCGGTACTGGATGGTGCCGCTGGACCCGCCGGAGGCCAGCCGCGTGGTCACCGACGCCGCGGTCGGGGTGCCGAAGTCCACGTTGGTGTAGGCGAGCCAGTCGCCGGGCGTGATGAAGCCGACGTTCTGGCCGCCGCCGATGTCGGTGGTGGTCTCCACCTGCGTGCCGGACTGGCTGGTGAAGCTCTCCGCCTGCCGCACGCTGTACGCGTTGGGCAGCGTGCCGCCGGCGTTGAACTGCAGCCAGTTGAGGTTGACGAAGTCGGCGCCCGCCGTGCCGGTGAAGGTGAGGTACAGGGTGTGGACGCCGGTGGCCGAGCCGGTCAGGTTGGTGGTGGTGCTGGTCCAGGTCTGCCAGCCGCCGGTGGCGGTGACGGGGACGCTGGCGATGATCGGGCCGGTGGTGGAGTCCAGGCGGTACTGGATGGTGCCGCTGGACCCGCCGGAGGCCAGCCGGGTCGTGACCGAGGCCGGCGAGGCCGCGCCGAAGTCGACGTTGGTGTAGGCGAGCCAGTCGCCGGGCGTGATGTAGCCGACTGCCTGGCCGCCACCGGTGTCGGTAGTGGTCTCCACCTGCGTGCCGGACTGGCTGGTGAAGCTCTCGGCCCGGATCTGGGTGTACGCGCTGCGCGTCGTCTGCTGCGTGCCCCACGGGACCTGGGTGGAGCGGTAGAAGTTGATGCCCTGCACCGTCCACCGTGGGCCCTGCGCGCCGAGCCGCACCTTGAAGGTGTCCCAGTTGCGTGCCGACTGCGGTGACCAGGCCAGTTCGGCGAGGGCGGGGAGCCGGGGGAAGGCCATGTACTCGATGTCGGCGAGTTTTGTGAGTGTCTCCGACCACATTGGAGCCTCGACGCCGAGGATGGCGTTGGCCGGTATGCCGGAGAGGTAGGTGCCGGGGTCCCAGTTGTAGGCGGTCTGTACCTCGATGAGGCCGGCCCAGCTCAGGCCGAGTGGGGTTTGGTTGTTGTACTTCATGTCGAGGTATGTCTT